>JAUSJU010000029.1 GCA_030647175.1 bacterium
CATTTAATATCATCAATCATATGTTAGTTATTCGCTTACTGAGAACAGGAAAAAAGAATCAGCCGTCATTTAAGATCGTAGTGACCCGAAAGACCAATCCTCCCAAAGGAGGGAGGTTTTTGGAGGAAGTGGGAACATACAATCCCTTGACCAAGAACAAGACCTTGAAAGCAGACCGAGTGAAGTATTGGATGTCTGTGGGGGCCAAGCCTTCTGACACCGTATTCAACATGCTGGTTGCACAGAAGGTGGTGGAAGGAAAGAAGCTTCCCAAGCACAAGAAAGAAGTGAAGAAGGAAGCTGCTGTCGAACCTCAGGCATAACAAGAGTGATTCAGGCGTACATTCAGAGTGCCGTAAGGCACTCTTTTGGTTCTAGAAGAAAATTTGACATTTTAAAAATAAAATGCTATGGTTTTGTTAGGACCTAATACAAAATAAAGGAGGAAGAGTTTGAAGCTGGAAGTGAAGCAAACATACACTCCTGAAAAGAGTAGGTACGAAAAGGGTCGTTATGTGATTATCCTTACCGCGGTTCCAGAGGGAGCCGAAGAAGAGGGCTTTCGTCCTTTCGTAAGGAGATCTGTCTCGGCCTCGGGTACCTATGACTACGATTGTTCAGGATCTGATTCTTTCATGTTCGTCGCACACAGCGACCAGGAAGTGAGGCAAAGGGTTGCCATGATTGGAGAGAGTATAGCGCGTATGTTTCGCATCTGGATGGCTTCAAGGAATGAGGCCAAACAGCCAGAGAGAGTCACCGAAACAACGGCGCTAATCCCCATCAGCTAGTTGGAGCATAACGGAGGGGCGTATGGTTATCTTTTCAGAAGTGCAGATGGAGTTTGCACTCACGGTGTTTCTTGCCCTTGCAGGAACGTATCTCCGATCTATTTGGGGGATTCAGAAAGCGAGGAAGAAAGCTCAAATCTTGGATCAGCGCTTCCAGATTGACTGGGGAGCGCTCCTTCTTGATTCTCTCATAGGTTTTCTTGTAGGGGTGGGAGTGTTCTTCATTTTCTACAGGCAGGGCCACCATCATGAGATAGCTTTTCTCCTCAGCTACGTGGGAGCAGATCAGTTCAGTAGCTGGGCGAAATTGTACATACTAAGCTTCTTCAGAAATGTTTTCAGCATAGAATTGCTTGAAAACCTTGTAGAGAAAACAAAGAAAGAGAGAGAAGCAGAAGAAAGTAAGCAGTAAATATAATGCTCGCGCCGTAATAAGCGCGAGTTTTACTTTCTCTGAGGTTTTACCCGAGGTCCTTGGGGAGTGTCTTCTGTGATCCAGCCTTCTTTCTCCAATTGTTTTCGTACCTCATCTGCCTTGTCCCATCGGCCTTCTTTCCTGAACGACTCCCG
Organism: bacterium; assembly: GCA_030647175.1. Classification (GTDB taxonomy): domain Bacteria; phylum Patescibacteriota; class Minisyncoccia; order Minisyncoccales; family UBA10102; genus JAUSJU01. The sequence goes on from JAUSJU010000029.1 coordinate 1,362, forward strand.
TTGTGAAACAAGATCTTCAATGTCTTGTGGTATGACTTGAACTTTGGTCTGCGTTCTCCAGAAGATGAATCCGAATAGTTCGTCTACCTTTCTCAAGAAAGAGAGGATCTCTTCTTTTTCTTCAGAACCTATCTGGTTCTTTTCCAAGAGGGGATTTACTTTGCGTATGAACTCAAAGATTGCGGCCATTGCTTTGGGAGTATTGAAATCGTCTTCCATCGCTTCCTCAAACTTTTCAGCGTATGGACTCACAAGAGAGGCAGAGGATGCTGTTCCCTCAGATTCCTTTACCCGGTCTACGAACTCATCAATGCGTTCAAGTTCTGCCTGGGCTTGCTTTACCAATGCGTCGCTGTAGTCCATGGGGGATCTGTAGTGGGTTTTCAGGAAGAAGAACCGTAGGATGCGCTCAGAGTAGGTGGTGATAAAGTCCTGTATAGTCACAAAGTTTCCCAATGACTTTGACATCTTTTCTCCGTGAACCGTCAAGAATCCCGTGTGCATCCAGTAGGAAGCCAAGGGCCTTTTTCCGGAGATCGCCTCCATCTGCGATATCTCGGCTTCATGGTGGGGGAATACAAGGTCTTGCGCCCCTCCGTGGATGTCGTATTGGGACCCAAAGTATTTTTCAGTAATGGCGGTATCTTCAATGTGCCACCCCGGCCTGCCCTTTCCCCAAGGGCTATCCCATGTGGGAGCGAACCCTTCATTGCTGAACTTCCAGAGGGCAAAGTCTCCTTTGTTCTTCTTGCTTATTGATTCATCAATGCGGGATACCGCATCTTCTGCAAGCAGAGACGTGCGTCCTGAAAGCTTTCCATATCGCGTAAACTTTGCGATGTCGTAGTAAATGCCGTCTCCTTGTATCTCATACGCGTATCCTTTTTCCATCAAGCGCTCTATCTGGGAGATGGTCTCTGGAATATGGTCTGTGGCTCTGGCATATTTGGTGACAGAGTCTACTCCTAGAGCTTTCATGTCTTTGAGATACTCTTCTTCAAACTTTGTTGAGAGCTGGAGAGGAGCCAGGCCTGATTCCTTTGCCCGCTGGATGATCTTGTCATCAAGATCGGTGATGTTCTGGAGGTAGAAGACGTCATATCCCTGGGCTTTGAGGTATTTTGCGACAATATCAAAGGCGATGTACGTCCTAGCATGTCCCACATGGGAAAAGTCATATACGGTAGGCCCGCAGACAAAAAGGGATACCTTGCCTTCTATCTGAGGCTTGAAGACCTCTTTCTTCCGGGAAAGCGTATTGGATATCTTGAGCATTTGGTCATTCTATCATCCTTAAAGAAAAAATCCACGATACTAATGCATCGTGGAGGATGAAGGAGGATTCGCTCCCCAAGCTATTCTTAATGCTCCGTCAAGGTACACGAGTTTGGCGCCAAGAAACTTGGTACCGCACGCACCGCAGAAATAATATCTCGGTACCCGTACGAAAAGCGTAATAATAAGGACAAAAATCAAACCGGCTATTCCGTACGAGATAAAAAGAAAAGAAGCGATGAGAATCCATAGCAAAAGAGAGGCAAATGAAAGGAAGCAGTAGGATCTTCTGAAGGTATTCATATTGCCGGACTTGCATTTCGGACAAATTCGATATGCGCTGAATATCATGCTCGTGTCCTTTTGTGAAAGAATCTAAGGAGAAAATAGCATACTGAGCACTCAGGAGCAACTTTTTTCCAGGATGAGCTCTTGACTTTTAGTTCCCAATGTGGTATAAAACAATTAGTACCGACAATCAATTATGAAAGGAGGTGAACGATGGGCGAGTTTTTCGAACTTCTGGCTGTTCTAGCAGTCATGGTCTACGGGTTTCTTCTCGTAATGGGAGGAAGTCCGAAATCGGCCAACGGCATCTACGCTGGAATATTTCGATGGATCATGGGTTATCTGAAGAGGGGATTGAACTATTGTTCTAGGATCCTTTTCAGGTGGATGGGAAGGATGATCTCGTGGTTCGTCAGAATCCTCACAAGATTCATTCGATATGTGATTCTGTCCATCGCGCGAGGAATCCGCTGGGCAGGAATCCATATCTGGGATATTGTCCGGACCGGATGGACACGAAGCTGGAATCTGTATGGCAGAGCGAGAACTCGCTGGCCATACGCTACGGGAATGCTGTTCGGAGGAACGGTATTCACAGGAATCGTCCTTGGCATCCTGCTCATAGTTCGTAGGTAGTCGCAAAAGGGGGGAGTTGTATAACTCTCCCCTTAATCATTTAGAGCAGGTGTGATAGTATGGCCGCATGACCTCGAAAGATCTCGTTGCAAGTCTTGTTATAGGGTTCCTCGTAGCCCTGTTTTTCATCCCCATATCTACAAACCTTGATGTTCAGATACCATTTCTCTGGAGTATCGTGGTCGTATTTCCCTTGCTTGCTGCAGCAGGAACGTTTGTCGCTTCTCTTATCGGGAAGTTTATTCCTGTAGTATTCCAGCTAGCCAAGTTTCTTCTGGTAGGAGGCCTGAATACTTTTGTTGACCTGGGAGTTTTGAATTTCCTCATTTCTTTGACCGGGTTTGCTACAGGCGCAGGGTATTCCGCGCTCAAAGGGGTTTCTTTCTTGTGCGCTGTTATGAACAGCTACTTCTGGAACAGGCAATGGACGTTTAGAGCCCAGAAGAAAGAGATCGGAACGGAGTTCGCCCAATTTCTTCTCGTGAGCGTGATCGGATTCCTTCTCAATGTGGGATCAGCGTCTCTCATTGTGAACGTATTGGCGTTCCGCTTTGCGGTTTCCGGGATAACTGAAAACCTGTGGGCGAATATCGGAGCCATGGGAGCTGCGTTCGTTTCTCTCGCATGGAACTTTGTCGGATACAAGGTATTCGTCTTCAAAAAGTAATGGCAAACCAGGCTCTCTACAGAAAGTACCGCCCCAAAACCTTTGGAGAAATCGTGGGGCAAGAGCACGTGGTGCAGACGTTGAGGAACGCGCTTGCTTCAGACCTCATCTCCCATGCATACCTCTTCTCAGGTCCCAGGGGATCAGGAAAGACCAGCTTAGCCAGGCTTTTGGCAAAAGGGGTCAATTGCCTGAGTCGTTCAAAGAACGGAGAGCCGTGCAACACGTGCTCTGCGTGCGTTGAGTTCAATGAGGGCAAAGCCATGGATCTCATTGAAATTGATGCTGCTTCCAACAGAGGAATAGACGAGATCCGGGATCTCAAAGAGGGGATTGCGTTTTCTCCAATCAAGTTAAAGTACAAAGTGTTCATTGTTGACGAAGCCCACCAGCTGACCAAGGAAGCGGCAAACGCCTTACTGAAGACCTTGGAAGAGCCTCCGGCTCACGCCATATTCGTATTAGCCACCACAGAGCCCCAGAAGATGATTGCAACCATCATTTCCCGCTGCCAGAGGTTTGACTTCAGGAGATTCACAATACAAGAGATCCTCAAGAGGTTGAACATGATTGTTCTAAGAGAAGGAGCTGATGTGCAGCCAGAAGCTTTAGAACTCATTGCGTTGGGAGCTTCAGGATCACTGCGCGACGCAGAATCCTTGCTTGACAAAGTTTTGACGTTTCATTCTTCGTTTGCTACAACAAAGAAGATTTCAGCTGAAGAAGTGAGGGAACTGCTTGGGATCATTGATCTTGCAACGATATCAGAGTTCGCCCAGCTTCTGTACGAGAAGAAGGCCTCACAAGCCATTGCATTCCTCCACAAATCCCTGGAAGAGGGGATAGATCCCCAAGAGTTTCTCAAGGCGCTTTCCACCTACTTGAGATATACGTTGCTCTTGAAGGTGAGCCCTAAACTGGAAGAAACCATTCTCGCGGGATTTACCAAAGAGCAGGTGGAGAAGATGAAGGCTCAATCCAAGCAGTACGAAGAGAAAGATCTCCAGAAGACCTTAGAGCATTTCCTTTCAGCTGAAACCAAGATGAAGTATTCCAGTATTCCGCAGCTCCCGTTGGAGCTTGCGATTATTGATTCTTGCGGGGTCGTCTAACGGTAGGACATGGACCTTTGAAGTCCAGTATAATGGTTCGATTCCATTCCCCGCAGCCGTCTTATACTAAGTCAAGTGACCGAGGTATACAGCATCAATCAAGAGAGAATGTCGCGTAGGACCGAAGAATAAAAACACTAATGTCATGTCTTCAGAATACAATTCTAAATTAATAGATCGTCTCTACCAATCTTCTAATGAAGAAGAGGCCGAGAGAATAGAGGAAGAGATGTTGGAAATTGCAGATCCAGTGTTTATATTCCCACTTCTCGCGGCCTATAGAAAATTTAAGGGTGCCTCAAACGCACATTATTTTGTTTCTGCCTTAAATCACATTGAGTCCAGAGAAGTTCTAGATGTAATGATTGATATAGTATCAGATCCAAATGTTGAGCCATTAATTTTCACATATGCGTTAGAAAGCTTTCAAAAATATGAATATTTTCAGCCACAAATGGTTCTTAGCGCTAAGCTCATCCTTTTTAACTTTGTATCAGAGTACACAAACATAAGCCTAGAAAATTTATTGGAATATCTGAGTAAAGCAGGAATTATTATAGAGGTTGACACTAGCCTCCAAGCGGTTTTTGAAACCGATAAGTTTGATACAGAGGAAAGATCAACTTCCTTGAGCTATTTAATAAAATCTGATTCCAAAAAGTGGCTACAGTTTTATATTGATAACCATAGCCGAATAGTAAATAAATCAGCAGAAATAATCTTGAGTAAGACTCTAATGTCTTGGAAGGGACCGTTGGTGGAGCAATTAAAAGAAAAGATTGCCACAGGTGGTGGACCTAGGGCAAAAGAGATAATAGAGAACTCACGGAGAAAAGAAGCAAAAGAAGAAGAGGAAAAAGAGAAAAAAGAATTATCCTCTCATCCGAACAGTAAAGTTATTCAAAATATCATTGAGATGAGGGGGAAAGTTAATATATTATCAAGTACTAATCCAAATATAGGCTTTAATATATTTCCATCTCGTGAATCGATTTATAAACAATTAGAGGCAGCAACAACCGAAGCCGGTCTCAGGAGTGCTTGTCTGGAGCTTAGAGAATTTTTCCAGGATATAGACAAGAATGTTGGCGAGCATGGATTAGAGCTTGATCAGGCCGCAAAGATTATACCAGGACTTGTGCAACAGGACTTTAATAAATCGATAAATCAACTTCACTTATTCCTTAGTTCTAAAGGACTAATCATAAACCCTGACTTATATGGTCTAAGGTCTCTTCATAAGCTAGTAGCTCTTTTTGCACATCCTGATGCCAAAGTTGATCTAGTAAGTTTAATGGAAAGAGTCAATATCGCTGACTTCTACAAAAAAGAGGATTGGGTCGCTCTTCATAGACATATTCTGGAACTTTATCTGACATTTTTAGAAAAGCTGCATGGTGCATTGGATAATTTTTCAAAACGCCCGACCGAGACGGGTAGATAAGACGCCCTTAGAAAGCCCTAGAATCCCTCCTAAACTCTCGGTTCTAGACCGAGGTACGCAGCCAACTTGGACTTGGAATTGAAGGACGCTAGATTTTATGAGGCCTGCTTGATTTTTTGATTGATTCGTTGTATCATTGTACATATGCTGAAAAGGAGAAAGGAAAAACAATACCTTGATGTTAGTGAAATCCAAATACCCCTTTCGGAATTTCTGGAATCATACAATGGAAATATTCCAGTAGGTTTTCCTCGCGCTTCTACTGCGACACTCAAAGAGTTTCAGGGCACGCACGCAACACTTTTCAAACACGGAAACATGTGGTCAGTCGCTCAGCATCGAAAGAGAGTGATTGACTGGCTCCCTTCTCATCTCGGTGTTTTATGATCATCAACTAGGCTTAGCCTAGTTTCTTTGTATGTTGATCGATGATGTAACAATCACAGTAGGGGCCGGCAAAGGGGGAAAGGGGTCCGTGGCGTTCAATAAGAACATGATGGCTTTGGGGCCTACCGGAGGATCAGGCGGCAAGGGAGGAAGCCTGTATGTTGAAGGCGTCTCTGATTTAAACGCTCTGAACCAGTTCAGGTACAAAAAGGATATTAAAGCTGAAGACGGCGAAAACGGGAAAGCGCAGCTCAATGACGGCGCCAATGGAATAGATCTCATACTGAAGATTCCTGTGGGGACCGTAGTAAAGAAGATTGAAACAGGAGAGACGCAAGAGATATTGAAAGTGGGCCAGAGAATCCTTCTTGCCAAAGGCGGTCTTGGAGGAAAAGGGAACTTCCACTTCAGATCTTCCAGGAACACCACTCCCATGCAGTCTCAGAAAGGATTGCCTGGAGAGCGTTTCATCTTGAGGCTTGAATTAAAACTTATAGCTGACGTGGGATTCATCGGCTTGCCCAACGCAGGGAAATCCAGCTTGCTCAACGAACTTACGAGAGCGAATAGCAAAGTTGCAAACTATCCTTTCACGACTCTAGAGCCCAACCTGGGAGTGCATTACGAACTCATCTTGGCTGATATCCCGGGGCTCATTGAGGGGGCCTCAACCGGCAAAGGGCTTGGCATGAAGTTCTTGCGTCATGTTGAGCGCACGAAGATCCTGTTCCACTTGATCTCAGCTGAATCAGAGCATCCTGTGGAAGACTACAAGACGATCAAGAATGAGCTCAAAACGTACAGCAAGGAGCTTGTGAAGAAGCCAGAGTACGTGTTCTTGAGCAAGAGCGACATGGTTCCAGAGAAAGAATTGAAGAAGAAGCTTACTACTTTAAAGAAGGTGAATAAGAATATCCTTGCTATTTCCATCCATGATTGGGATAGCTTGGAACAAGTGAAGAAGATATTGAACGAGATACAAGCAGAGAAAGTATAGCCATGCTTGGTTTTGACGTTATCGTCGTTGGCGGAGGAGCTTCCGGCATGATGGCAGCAGCCCGTGCAGCAGAAAGAGGCAAGCGGGTCCTCTTGCTTGAGAAGAACGGGAGCCTTGGAGAGAAACTGAAAATCACAGGAGGAGGAAGGTGCAATATAACAAATGCAGAGTTTGATACGCGCCTGCTCTTGAAGAACTACGGAGACGCGGCTCCTTTTTTGTTTTCTCCGTTTTCTCAATTCGGAGTCAAAGATACATTCTCCTTTTTTGAATCAAGAGGCCTTCCTTTGATTATTCAGGCAGGAAAGCGGGCTTTTCCCAGGACTGAGAAAGCCGCAGACGTATGCAGAGTCATGGAAGCATATCTCAAGAAGAATGGGGTTGTCGTAAAGACAGGAACAGTTGTTGCGAAGATCCTTGCTCAGAAAAACCATGTCCTTGGAGTCGTAGCAGGAGGAGCCACCTACACGGCTGACTCTGTAATCCTTGCCGCAGGAGGAGCTTCGCATCCTGAAACCGGATCTACCGGAGACGGGTTCTCATGGCTCAAAGAACTCAAGCATACGGTAAAGATGCCTACTCCTACAATTGTCCCTTTGGGTGTTCAAGAACAATGGGTAAAGAGCTTGGCCGGAGTATCATTATCTCCGATGAAGATAACATTCTTTCTCAATGGCGTGAAACGATTCTCAAAGAAAGGAGAGATCTTGTTCACTCATTTCGGGATATCTGGTCCCACTATCCTGAATAGCTCGGGCAAGATAGGGGATTTGCTCCATGAGGGCCAGGTTACGGCTGAAATAGATTCATTCCCGAATCTTGACGCGGGAAGCCTTGAGAGAACAATCATTGAGGCATGGGAGGGCAACAAGAACAAGGCATTCAAGAACGCTTTTCGCGATATCGCTCCAAAAGGCATGGCAGTCCATATCCTCCCTCTTCTCAAAGGAATTGATCCTGAAACAAAAGTTCACAGCATTACCAAGGAAGAAAGAAAGAAGGTGGTGCAGACGCTCAAAGCATTGCCTTGCACCATCACAAGACTCATGGGATATGACCGAGCGGTCGTGGTAGACGGGGGAGTGGTGCTCAAAGAAATTGATACGAAAACAATGCGTTCAAAGCTGTATGAGAATCTGTATGTGACAGGGGACCTGCTCCATATCAACAGGCCTTCAGGAGGATATTCTTTGCAGTTGTGCTGGACGACAGGGTACGTGGCGGGATCTCACGCATAGCACTCGCTACCTAACAAACTCTTTGTTTCCGGAGTAGTTCCTCAATGCGGGGATTGCGAGTGCTGCTGTTCCAACCACAAGAAGAGTCCCTATTCCTCCGATAACAACGGAGAGCGGTCCCCCGACGGCAGCTGCTAATACTCCTGCTTCAAATTCTCCAAGCCGAGGTCCTCCCATGACAAAAATCATGTTAATTGAGGTCATGCGTCCTCGAATGTAATCTGGGGTGGTCAGTTGGCGGATAATATTCCTGATGACCGTGCTTATGCTGTCTCCCATGCCTACAGCAAGCAAGGCAAGGAATGAAAGAAGAAACACTTTGGAAAGCCCGAATGCGATTGTTGCCAAGGCATATATGGTAAGAGCGATAAGGAGGAGCTTGCCTTGATGTCTGATGGTTTCCATGCGGGCTAAAACGTATCCCGCAAGCACAGCTCCGGTCGCAGGAGCCGCATACAAGAGTCCGAACCCTA
>JAUSJU010000047.1 GCA_030647175.1 bacterium
GGCGCCAAGTTCATATTCACCCCCATCTCTCGCAATTGCTTTGCCCTCTTCTGTCCAATAGTGTATCCCTCTTCTTTGTCGAACAACCCTGCCTGAGAGGTATAATCCACCCATGAAAAGCGCGATATCTCCCCTCCTTCCTGGTCAACTGCGATGAATAATGGATGCCCGATTTCCCGCAAAGCGAATTCCTGAAGATCGTACGTCAAATTCTGAATCTGTCCCCAGCTTACAACATTCCTTGAAAGCAACAGCACTCCTCCGGGACGAACCTCTTCCAAAAGCTCTCCAAGCTGAGGGGTAAACTCTGTTCCCTCAAATCCGATGATCAGCATTTGCCCCAGCTTGTCCCGCAGAAAATCTTCTGGAGACTTCGGCTTGGATGCGTTAGATGAAACCCAAAAAGCGTAGAGGAGAAGGATGCCGATCAAGAAACCTCCGAGGAGAACCGCTATCTTTTTCATTCTTGTTCTATGGCCTGGTCTATCTTTGCGGCTAAGATAAAGTCGTTTTCAGAAAGCCCGTTAACGGCATGCGTCCATAACTCAATGACAACCTTTCCGTAGAACACGTGCATATCGGGATGGTGCTGCTGTTCTTCGGCTATGCTGGCAACCTTGCTCACGAACTTCATGGTTTCCTTGAAATCAAAAAACTTGAATTGCTTCTTGATCTTCGTGCCCTCAATCACCTCCCATCCTTTTCCCAATTGAGCGATGTACTCTGCGATCTGTTCTTGTCCAAAAGGAGGCGTTCCCCCTTCGCATGGCACGCACTTTCTCTCTATAAGTTTCATATATTCAATAATAGCAAAAATGCCTTGACAGGGGAAACAGAAATGATAGGGTTTTATCGGAAGTACCTATTATCAAAAGGAGAAGGCATGAAAGGCACTCTATTCCCGAAGTATCTGAATCAGGGGTCCAAAGGCCGGGCTGTCATGGTTCTTCAAATCATACTGACTGTCCTGGGCTTTGGCGATGAAAACTTGGAGTGTACGGGCATTTACGACGTCAATACCGCGAATGCCGTACGAAGGCTCCAAGTACACTGCGGTTTTACGGGCGAAAACGTGGATGGCAACTTCGGTCCCGATACCCGGCTCGCTTTCTTGGCCCGGTATAAAATTAATATAAACCTCCTGCCTATCGCTCCTTTCCTGCGGAAAACCGAAGTCGTAGAACCTGTCCGCGAAGCAGCGTAAACATCTCCAGCACCTTATAGACCCTTCAATCCGAAGGGTCTTTTTCTTTTACCTTGAGGGCCAGGTGGCAGCAGCTTTCGGATAAAGCTTGCTCAAAGGATGTTTCATGCAGTCATGCTTCCTGGCTACGCATATCTGCCTCCCGTACTCAATGATCCTGTAGGTAAAATCAAACCACGCCTTCTTCGGAAGAAGTTCCATCAAATCCTGCTCTATCTTATTGGGGTCTGAGAAATCCGTGAGTCCAAGCTTCTGTGAAAGGCGCTTTACGTGCGTATCCACGGCAATGCCTTCCACTACGTGGTACGCATTTCCCAATACGACGTTCGCCGTTTTCCGGGCTACCCCGGGAAGCTGCAAGATCTCTTTCATGGCACGGGGAACCTTTCCATGGAATTTCTCCTTCACCATCCTGGCAGCAGCCAGAATGTTTTTGGTCTTTGCCCGGTAGAAACCCGTCTGCCTCACATCCCGCTCAAACTCCCTAGGGTCTGCTGTAATGTAATCTGCCAATGTCGGATACTTTTTAAAAAGTGTAGGAGTGACTTCATTCACCTTTTTGTCCGTACACTGGGCAGAAAGAATGACGGCTACCAAAAGCTCCCAGTTATTTGAGTACTTCAATACAATCTTTGCACGAGGAAAAAGCCTGCCCAATATCCTGTTGATCTTGAGGGCGCGGCGCCTGCGTTCAGCCAGATGCCTCATTATTCAGTAGTAGCTTTCGGCTGAAGCATCTTGCGGATGCCCGATTCCACAGAATTCATATCCGTCGAGGAATCCTTGCATTCCCCTTTGGAAACGATCTTCATCCCATTGGAACTCGCCTCGCACGTATTGGAATACGTTTTGCTGTCTGCTCCGCAAACCGGATTATATTCTTTCGTGCAGACAACATTTGTCTTTTCAGTCGTTCGCTGGACCGGCTTTACAGAAGTGTTCTCTGGTGAAACGGTCGATTGCTTGTTTGACTGCTGGACGAGCCTTGCGAGGTCGGCCAAATATCCTTTCACGTGCTCAATATGGGTTTTTGCGGTCACGAGATCATTTTTAGAGAACGCGTCTCGCGCATATCCGAGATGCTCTTTTGCCAAAGCCAGCAATGACTGCCCCTTCTCTTGGAATTCCTCGCGCAAACTCGTCACAACTCCTTCGTACCTGGATATCTTTGCGGCAAGCTCTTCTATGTGCCCCTTCACGTCTTCTCCGCTCGGCGTACGAGATTCTTCAAGCTTCTGCAGAGCATTCCTTGCGATGACCTCCGCAGAACGTCCCTGGCCAAATGCTTCTCCGTATTGCTGAGCTGCAAATGCTTCATTCGCTTTTGCCAAGTGTGCTCTTGCCTGTTCTGCAAGACTGTCCGTGCTTGTGGCCGCAGAAGTACGTTCTGCAATCTTTCCTTCAAGCTTTTGGACAATCTCTGTCACGCGCTTGATCTGTTCTGCCGCGCGCTCCATCAATCCCTTTTCGTCATCCATCACTTTCCCTTGCAACCTGAGAGAGTTCTCCCGAAGAGCTTCCTTCGCCCGATCTCCCAGGGTACCCTGTATCTGCTCTAAAATGATGGATCGGTGAACATCATCTCCAGGCAGTTTTTCAAGAGCTTTTTTGAGCGCCTCGGGGCTTCGCTTGCTCACTTCTTCAATAGATGCTTTCGCCCGTTCGGAAAAATCTTCTCTCAAGCGCTCCAATGAAGCTTTTGCAGCCTCCGGAGCCTTGTCTGCAATGCGTTCGATTGCTTCTAGGGAGCGGAGATTCTTGAGATCCCCTCCTTTGCCCTCCACCAACGCTTTTTCAAGCCTTGAGACGAACTTTGCCACGTCATCTTTCCCAATGGCGGTCCCTGTCGTCTCCTCTATCTTTTCCTTCGTGTTTCTAATGATCGTTTTGACCTCCTCGGTATCCGCTTTTGCCGCAATATCGTCCAAAAGTTTCTGGTGCTTCAAGGTCCGCTCCGTCAGACGATCCAGCAACGTATCAATCTTGGGATTCTCGGAAGTCTCTTGGAGCTTCTCCAGTCTCGATCGCAACGCTTCCTGCGCCTTCTGGTAGTTCTCTACCGCCTTCTGCACGGCTCCCGCATTCTGGCCCTCCGTATCCTGCACTTTTTTTACTTCAGCCGCTTTTTCGTTCGTGATCTTGAGCTCAAGCTCTGCTTTGTCTATAGAATCAAACGTGAGTACCCGCTGGGCTCCGCGGACCAATTCTTTGAAAAAGTAGAAGGGGGATGTCGGAAGAATACGAGGGTCTCCTGCATCCAGATCTTCAAGAGAAACGGTGTCTTCTTCAGAAACAACGGGTTCTGTTCCCGCATCAGAAGAAACATCCTGAGCTGTGGCTTGCCCTCCGATCATAAAGGCAAGGAGCGAGAGAGAAACAATGCTTGTGTATATGAAACGCATACGGATAAATGAGTTATGAATATGACTATATTGTACCTTACGCCTCAAAAGGCTGTCCAGTATCAAGAGCTGCAAAGGAGATGCCATGCTCTTTCAAGAACACCCTGCTCCTCTCATACAGGCTTATTCGCGCCTCATCCCTCCAATGCCAATCATGAATGGGGACAACCAACTTTGGCTTGAGAGACACGGCTTTTTCCATCGCCTGTACAAAACTTCCCCACGGAGCCTGAACCGGCAATGCAAGGATCTCTGAAGTCCTCTCAAAGCTCAGGGAATCTCCAGGGTGCGTAAAACGCCCCCAGAGAGTGAAAAGCGTGTTGCGAGGGACTGCTTGGTTCCCAAGAATCTTTTCATGGGGTGTATCTTCCATGGATATGAAGTCATTTCCCTGTGAAGAAGCTTTGATTCCTTCTCTCCCCAGGAGCGTCACCACCGAAGAATTACTGATGATCTCAATGTCCGGAAACTTTGCCGCAAGGAGCTTCACGAAGGAAACATCCATATGGTCCTGGTGTTCGTGAGTTAAAAGGAGGACATCAATCTTCTCTAAATATGCGACATCAAGAGCATTGTGCTCTGTAGAATATATTCCGGGGTCAATAAGAACCCGCTTCCCTTTGTCTTCCACGAGAAGACAAGAATGAACGTACTTGGTAATCTTCATCGTCTACCTGCCAGAAGAGCCGACCCCCAGGAAGAACAAGAACGCATCAAGAATAAATCCTCCAGGAGGCGGGGGGCTGGTGGTTTCTATCGGAGGAGGCGGTGGCGGAAAATCCTGATGTTGAGGAGTTTCCCCTGAAGAAGGAGACTGCTGTTGTTGTTGCTGCTGCTGCTGTTGTTGCTGCTGGATTTGCTGCTGATATTGTTCTTGGTACTGCTGCTGAGACTGCTGTTCATACTGTTGTCGCATTTGCTGTTCGATTTGCTGACGAAATTCCTCGGGCATTTGTCCTTCGGGCATCTGAAATCCTTCGGGCGGCATTCCTCCTTCAGAACCAGGGGGAGATCCTCCTTCAAAACCTCCTCCTTGTTCCTGCATTTCTTGCATGCAAGATTCCATCTTTGCCTGAATCTCGGTCTTCAAACTGCCTCCTCCGTCAGGGCTACCCTGCCCTCCCTCTTCTCCAGAAGGAGAATCTCCTTCCTGCTGTCCCTGCTGAGAGAAAGACTCCAAACACGCAAGCGCTTCATTGCATGGCATTCCAAGGCATTCCCGCATCTGGTTCTCCATAATCTGCATCTGCATTTCAAAACAATCCCGCATTGCATCCCCAATTTGGGGATTCGGAGTAAATTGACCCGAACGAATCTTGTCTAACACTTCTGTCCCAACTTTTTCTTGCAGGCAAGCTGCCACTTCAGGAGGAGCAGACTCTATGCCTTCTTGCATGCGCTGTATGCCTTCTTCAATGTTGGCAAGATCCTCTTCTGAAATAAGGCCGTGGTCCTTCCCGAACTGAAAACACGTTTCCTGATTGGCAGAATCGTTGCAAAACGCTTCGCATTCATCTCTTCCTTTGCATTCTCCGGGCCCCTTTCCTCCAGTCTTGATAAACATTTCCTTTTCTTCTTCTGTCATGAACCCGGCTTGCGTGAATTTATCCGCGCATTCCTGGATGTTCGATTCATCGGCGCAGTACGCCTCGCAATGTTCTTTGCTCCTGCAGTTTCCCGGCATTCCTCCTTTAGCCATCAGCGACATCATCTTGCGCGCCTCTGCGGCTTCCTCCGGAGGAATGAAGCCCGCAGCTACCGCGAATTCAAGGCATGTTTCCATATGGGATTCTTCTGCGCAATACGCCTCGCACTCCTGTTTCCCCCTGCAGTTTCCCGGAGTCTGGATCCCTGCTTCAAACGCTTTGAGGACCTGTTTTGCCTCTTGAAGCTCTTCAGAAGACATGAATCCTGCTTTCTCTGCAAAATCTATGCATTCTTTCATGTGCGAAGACTCCTCGCAGTACGCCTCGCATTCATTCTTATTCCTGCACCCTCCCGGAAGCTGGGCTCCGGATCGCAAGGCCTGCGACACCTTCTTTGCCTCCTCAAGCTCTTCTGTAGGCATTAAGCCGGTGCGTTCTGCAAAAGCCAAACACTCTTCAATGCGGGAGACATCTGCGCAGTAACTCTCGCACTCTTGCTGGTTTCTGCAGTCTCCGGGGCCTCGTTGTCCCGCCTGAAGGAACGCCTTTGCTCTCTGGGCTTCTTCTTTCGATATCAGATCATAGCGCTCCGCAAACGCAACGCAGGCTTCCATATTATCAGGGTCATCGCAATACGTTCTGCATTCTTGTTCATTCTGACAATCCGCAAGCTCTGCCACGGGATATACAATATCAGCTGTCCCCTGCGCAAAAACCACGTATCCTGCAGCTCCGAACAAGGCGAGAAAAGAAACAAGGAAAAAAAGTGTGGTGGAACGCATTTATTGAAACGGATTCTTATACAATCCTTCGAAGGGATTGGTCTTTGCCTGATCTAAAGGATTGGTTTTTACCTGGAATGGGTTGGTGTCCGGAAGCTGTTCCGCGGGATTCTGACTCTGTTCATAGAGCTCCCCGCCCAGCCCTTTTTGCTCTTCCTCTATCGGTGAGATCTGAGGTTTTTCAAGTTTCTTCAGAATAAAATACCCCGCAACGACTGCGGTTATCAGCAACACGGCTGAAACCAAGGGAAGAAAACGCTTTGTATCCATGGGGTGTATTCTATCAGTATAGAAGAAGGCAAGGACCTTTGACAAGGAGAATTATCCCCATGACCTGGTCAGATGAGCTTCTTGAACTCTTCCACCATGGGAACCTGTTCCGGCTCCGTGCCGTAGAGCTGGGACGTATAGTACGCCGTCCAGTCAGCGAGTAATAGTGAAGAAAATACCCTGTAGAGATCAGAAGAACCTTGGAAATGAATCTCCTCTACCTGCAGGCCGCGCTTTGCATAGAGGTTCCTCAATACGTCCATACGTTTTTTGATCTGCGAATGATCATTGTCGTCTCTGAGAAAGATGAACGCAGTACGTTCTGACAAAGAACGCGTGCTTTCTGCAACATCAAATCCAGTCATTTCGTTGTGATTGAGCTCTGGGAATACGTTTATGAACGCTGGAATCTTGGAAGATTCGTTGAACTTTATCTTCCAGTTGTAGGCAACGGAAACATTCTTGCGTGACGCATAGATAACAGGCACCTTGCCAAAGAGGCGTTTGGCCAATGCGCTCCCCTCTTCTTCAAGTTCTGCTGGCTTTAACTGGCGAGCCAACACTTTCGCTTTCTCATACAATTCCTCGTCTGCGATGAGCTTGAGCAAAGCAAGCAGCATAAATCCCGTGGCCATTCTCGGCAAGATGCCGGTATTTGGAATCTCCACGTAGGGAACATCATGCTTTCTTGCGAGTTCTAAAAGTTTCCCTCCGATGGAAAGAACGGCAACAGGCAAATCTCTTTCCCTTGCTTTGGAAAACGCATCAAGAACTTCCTCTGTATTCCCAGAGTAGGAACTCAAGATCACAAGGCGGTGCTCCCATTGGCCCTCGGGAAGTTCCGGAAGTCCGTAGTCTTCATGAATAATGAGATCAAGAGAGGGTCGCAGACGTTTCAATAAATCGGCTGACAAATGAGAACCTCCCATGCCGACCACGCAAAACCTTTCATGCTGCTTCCATTCTTCCTTGTTCCCTACCTCAAGCTCCACCTCAAACTGTTTGGGAAAATTCTGTATCGCTTCTTTGATCATATATGCATCACTTTCTTCCAA
>JAUSJU010000010.1 GCA_030647175.1 bacterium
TTTGCAAGGATTTCCGTGGGAGCCATAAACACAACCTGGTACGCAGATCTCACGGCAGAGAGAGAAGCCATGGCAGCCACCACGGTTTTTCCAGATCCCACGTCTCCCTGTAGAAGCCTGTTCATGGGGCGGGGTTTTTCCATATCTTTCAAGATATGCCACGCAGCTTTCTTCTGGGCGTTCGTGAGAGAAAAAGGAAGCGATTGGGTGAAGCGCTTCATGAGAGGCTCCTGGAGCTTTATTACATGCGCCTTCACTCGGGCAAGCTTTTTCCTTTCCGACATGACAAAGAGCAAGATGATGAACAGCTCTTCAAAGGCAAAACGTTTCTTTGCTTGTTCCGTGTGTTCTAGAGAAGTGGGAAAATGGATTTCAGACAAGGCTTTGTGCAAGGGAAGGAATCCTTTTCCCGCAAGAAGAGAAGGGGGAAGAGTTTCCTGCGCTGGAACGCTGTGAAGAAGAGACTTAATGAGAACTCTCAGCCATCTGGAAGAAACCCCTCGTGTTTCGGCATAGAGGGGGATGATACGGCCCAAATGCGTGAGTTCTCCGTTCGTTAATTTTTCGTATGAGGGATTGGAAAGTAGCATCCCTTTGCTGTCTCGCACAACGCGTCCTGCGCAGCAGATATCCTCTCCCTTATGGAGAGAGGTGATGAGATAGGGTTGATTGAACCACACAATCCGTATCGTGCCCGTGCCGTCTTGCAAGAGAGCTTCGGTGACGGACATGCGTTTTCTGAACGTGCGCATCTCCTGGATATCCTGGAGAGTTCCTTTCACGCACACATCTTCATTTTCTTTGACGTCTCGTATGGGGGTCGTCTGAGAAAGGTCCTGGTAGGATCTGGGGAAATAAAAAAGCAGATCGCGTATGGATGTGATCCCCATTCCCTTGAGCCGTTTTTGGAATACCGGGCCTACCCCCTGGATTGAGGCTATAGAATCTGAAAACTGCATGTGCTCCCGACAGGAATCGAACCTGTATCAAGGGATCCGCAATCCCTCATTCTGTCCGTTAAACTACGGGAGCTCTCCTTTCTTCTAGCATATATGAGGGGGTTTTTCCATAGACGAAACCGGTATTTCAGGGTATGGTTATGAAGAATCAGGAGAGGTGCCAGAGTGGCCGAATGGAGCTTCCTGCTAAGAAGTTGATCCCGCAAGGGGTCCGTGGGTTCGAATCCCACCCTCTCCGCAAGATCGCTGTATTCATGAGGAGGGGTCGGATAGCGGTTTATTCCACCTGTCTTGAAAACAGGAGTGTCGCAAGGCACCGTGAGTTCGAATCTCACCCCCTCCGCACTTTACGATTATTTATTTCGAAGGGAAATAGGAACTGAATGTAGTACTTCTCATTGTTTTACATGTTTTGAACTTAGCTTGACTTTGCGATAGAAACATGCTATGCTTATGACAGTTCCGGAAAGTAGCGTGATGCTTTTTTCCAAGTGTTTCAGCGCAAAATTCACAACAGGAAGGAGGCAGTATATGACATTGCTAGTTCAGCAACGTCGCAAAAGAGTATCTTTTCCTGCATGGTGGAGCAGCAAGGGCTTGGGGATGAAAGTGGAAATGCTTGATCGAGAAGAGCGTACCCTGGTTATCATCGGAAGAGACATCAGGGTATGCATCAGGCGCCAAGCTGTTGCAGTAGACGGGAGTTGGTGGGTTATCCAGGAGGACGGAGTATATGACTGCATTATAATGCATGCCAACGCTCTTCGGGCAGCATTCGGGCTTCCCAGCAATCCTGTTAGGTCAGAGACTTCAACCATGGAGGAGTGCGAGATTGATCGCGATGCGTTAGGAGGCTATATGCGATGGAGGAGCTTTCTGGTCTTTACCAGCCATGATATGCGTCTTCGCATCTCTATTAAGCTGAATAATGAGATCAAAAATGCGCTCGCCAAACTCTTTTGACATCAAAGCCGGTTTTCTCTTATGGAGACCGGCCTTTTCTTTGTTTCCGCATTCTCCTGTGATATGATGGAATGCAGAAATGCATAATTTCTGATACAATGAAGATACCATTCGGTTCTTTTACGTTCATTCCCAAAACGTTTTTGGGCGTTGATATCGGAACATCTTCCATAAAGGCGGTGGAACTCTACCGCTGGGGAGAGCGGAGGAGCCTCAAGAATTATGGAGAGCTGGAGATACCGAGCATGTACAAGAAGCCTTTCCGCACGTTTGAGAAGAATGCCCTTCTGCTTGAGCGCACGGATATCGCAAAGGCATTGAAGGCCGTGCTTGAAGAAGCGCACATTGAGGCCAAGCAGGCCGTATTCTCCATACCGGACTTCTCAAGCTTCTTCACCAACTTTGAGCTCCCGCCCATGAGCAAGAAAGAGCTCGGAGATGCCGTAGCGTTTGAAGCAAGGCGCCACATCCCCGTGCCCTTGTCTGAAGTGGTGTTTGACTGGCAGCTCATTGAAGGGAGATACGAGCAGAATACCCCTCTTTCCATATTGATGGTTGCTGTTCCCAATGAAGTGGTGCGCCAGTATCAAGAGATTGCAAAGGAAGCCGGTCTCCAGCTTGTCGCCCTGGAGGCTGAGGTCTTCGGCCTCATCAGATCGTGCATATGGGAAGATGAGAGGCCGATCGTCCTTTTAGATATCGGAGCCCAAAGCACTGCAGTGAACGCGGTATTCAAGGGAAGCCTGCGCATATCGCACAGCTTTGATATCGCAGGGAACGCGCTTACCGAGCGCATCGCAAAATCTTTGTCCATTGACTACGAATCAGCCCAGCGAGAGAAAGCCCAAAAGGGCATGACCGGAGAATATGCTTCCATCCTCTCTCCTCTGGTCGACATGATCTTGGGAGAAGTGGAGAAGATCGCAGATGCATTTCAGCAGAGCAAAGGAAGAACCATTGAGAAGATCATTCTTGGAGGAGGGTCAGCAAAGCTCCCCGGCTTAAAAGAATACGTACAGCAAAACATGCGCAAAGAAGTTGAGATCGCAGACCCTTTCCGTTCCATTTACTACCCGCCCATACTGGAAGGAACAATGAAAGCAACGGGCCCTTCATATGCGGTATCTGTAGGAATGGCGTTGCGGGGGCTTGAATAAATTCCATGGTGCAAATCATTCCAAAACAAGAAGAAGATCGTCCGTTGTGGGTTGATATCCTGTTTTTCCTTTCCTTGGGATCTGTCGTGTTGTGCGTGGGAGCATTCTTCTTCTTGCAGAGCGCCCAAGGGTCAGCCAGAGAAAAAGTCGCAGTTCTGGACGCATCTCTTGCCAAAGAGCGGAATGCAGACTTTCTTTCCCTGGAAGCTGAGACGAAAGGGCTGAAACGGAAGGTTCAGGACTTCACCACTCTTTTCCAAGAACGGGAGAATCCGCTCGTCCCTTTGGCTGTTTTGGAATCTGCAACGCACCCTAAAACCTTTTTCAAGACCCTGAGCCTTGATTTAGAAACCAACAGCATGGAAATGGAGGGGAGGGCCGAAACGTTCCGGGCCGTGGAAGAACAGCTTGCCATATTCCGCACGATCAAAGGCGTGACTTCCGTGGAGCTGTCGAACCTCGGATTCTCATCTGAAGGAGACATCTCATACCAGGTAAGGATCTCTTTTTCCCAAGAGCTTTTTTCTTCCGAACTATGAACAGGCTTACCTTCAGCATCATCATTTTTGCAGCCGTTTCCGCAGCAGGCATATTTTTCATATGGCCCCGCTATCAGGACCTTTCTCAGCTTGAAGGAGAGGTGCTTCAGAAAGAAACAAACTTGAGGTACCATGAAGGATATGCAAAAGGGCTTCTAGATCTCAAGCAGAAAGCCGAAGAAAAGAAATCTGAGATACAGATCGTGGAGAATTCCCTCCCGGACACCCAAGAGCTCCCTTCTTTGTATGAGCGCATAGGAGTTCTGACGTCAGAATCCGGGCTCGTGACAAAAAACATATCGCTGATCCCTGCGCAGTCTGGAGTTTCTGCCAAGGTGCAATCCATCGGCATAGCATTGGAGCTTCAAGGGTCGTACGAAGCCTTAAAGCAGCTCATTGAAGCCACGAGGAAGAATCCGAGGATCTTAACGATACAATCGTTCCGCCTCGTCTCTGCCCAGAGACCAGGAGACTTCCAGTTCTCCGTTCAGCTGGAGGCGTATTCCTACTAACCGCTATGGCAATCACATTTGAACAACAACGAAAGCGTCAGCAGTATCTCCTCATCGCGGTCTTGGCGATCATAGGCCTTACCGCCGTGCTGTTGTGGAGAGGGTTCTTTGCCGGCTCTTCAGAAACACCCCCGGAGCTTTCTCTGTCTCAGCGCCCCCAGCTCACCATTGATTTTAATATTTTTGATACCCAGGCCTTTAAAGATATCGGGACGGGAACCGCTCCGGTAGAGATTCCTGCGGAAGTAGGGAGGAAAAACCCGTTCATCCCATTCTAATATGAATCTTCTTCAGTCTCTCCAAAAGAGAAAACTCATAGAGAAAGAGGTGGCAGCTCAGATAGAGCAGGAAGCCCGAATGTCCGGGAAGAGAGTGGAAGAGTTGCTCTTGGAAAAAAAGGCGATTGATGAACCTTCTCTTTTCGCCTTGAAAGCAGAAGAGCTCGGAATCCTTCTCAAGCAGGTGGAGGCGGGGGAAATTCCTCTGCAGGTGCTGGAGTTGGTTCCGGAGGATTCTGCCAAGTTCTACCGCATGATCCCTTTATCAAAGACGGAGAACATGCTGGAGGTTGGCATGGTATATCCTGAAGACCTGAAAGCGCAGGAGGCCCTCAAATTCCTTTCCCGCCAGGGAGACTTTTCATACCAAGCCGTCCTCATCACCCAGAGTTCTTTCGAGAACCTGATGAAGCAGTATAGGAATCTCCGCCAGGAAGTGACGCAGGCATTGGAAGAGCTGGAAGAAGAGATTAAGACGAAGAAAACACAGCCTTTAGCGCAAGACGTCGGACATATCGTGGAAGAGGCCCCGGTCATTAAAATGGTAGCTGTCATTCTGCGGACTGCGGTTGAAGGAGGAGCTTCCGATATCCATATCGAGCCCACCAGAAAGAATCTCCGCGTCAGATACCGCCTTTTGGGAGAACTGCATCCTTCTCTGATCCTTCCCTTGAGGGTGCATCCTGCAATAATCGCCCGCATCAAGATCCTCTCCAATATGAAGATCGATGAAACGCGTATTCCCCAGGACGGGAGATTCTCCACCGTCGTTGACGGGAAATCTTTTGATTTCAGGGTATCTACCTTCCCGACTTCTCTCGGAGAAAAAGTCGCCTTGAGAGTACTGGATCCCGAAGGAGGAATAAAGTCCTTTGAAGCATTGGGCCTCGAAGGGGATAATCTCGTGAAATTCAAAGATGCGTTGAGAAAGCCTTTCGGGCTCATTCTCGTGACGGGCCCCACAGGATCCGGGAAATCAACGACGCTGGCTACTGCGCTCAACTCGTTAAACAAAGAGGGTACGAACGTGGTCAGCCTTGAGGATCCCGTGGAATACATGATTGAGGGGGTGAACCAGTCACAGGTAAAGCCGGAAATTGGGTATGATTTCGCCCAGGGGCTCCGCGAGATATTGAGGCAGGACCCGGACATCATCATGGTAGGAGAGGTGCGTGACAAAGAGACCGCTTCCTTGGCGGTGCACGCAGCTCTTACGGGCCACATCGTGCTTTCTACTCTGCACACGAACAACGCCGTCGGGGTGATCCCCCGTCTGCTTGATATGGGAATAGAGCGGTACCTTCTCCCTTCGGCTTTGAATCTTGCGCTCGCCCAGCGGCTTGTGCGGCATCTATGCGACAATTGCAAAGAGAAAACGGTATTGCGCAAAGAGCTCAAGGTCCTCTTTGCCCAGATTGTAGAGCAGGCTCCGCCCGTGTTCCAAGAGAAGATTGCTTCTTTCCTTTCCAAAGGAAACGCGCAAGAAATATCCGTGTACAAGCCCGTCGGGTGCAAGAAGTGCGCAAAGACCGGATACATGGGGAGGATAGGGATCTTTGAAGTGATTGCAATGACCGACGAGCTGACAGCTATTACCATGGGAGAGCTTTCGGACGCTGCGTTAGAACAGGAGATGAAACGGCAGGGCATGGTCACCATGGCCCAAGACGGCATATTGAAAGTTCTTGACGGAATCACTACTATAGAAGAAGTGCTCCGCGTGACGGGACACGGTGGAAGCGAAGAACGGGGAGGAAAGTAATCCATGCGCGCGTCTTCCTGGGTAGCCGATGAAATAAAAAACTGATTACCTAATTCTATGGTTCAAACTATTCGCACAGCAGATTTGCTTGAGCTTACGGTCAAAGAGCAGGCTTCCGATCTCCACATTACTGCAGGGCATCCCCCTATCTTGCGCATTTCTGGCCGTCTGGTCCCGCTTGAAAAATATGCGGTGGTCACTCCGGAAGAATCGCAGAGTTTTGCGTTTTCCATCATGACGGAGGACCAGAAAAAGCGCTTTGCGGCAACCAGGGATATTGATTTCTCCTACTCCTACGAAGACAAAGGAAGATTCCGGGTGAACGTATTCGTGCAGCAGCAGACGGTGAGCTGTGCATTACGGCTCATTCCCCAGAAGATCCAGACGCTAGAAGAGCTCAACCTTCCTCCCGTGCTTTCCCAGTTCACCAAGCTCTCCCAGGGATTCGTTATCGTGACAGGGCCTTCAGGACACGGAAAATCAACGACCTTGGCTTCGCTTGTTGACCAGATCAACCACGAACGGGCAGAACACATTGTGACGATTGAGGATCCCATTGAGTACATTTTCGCAGACGACCTTTCCGTGATCGCCCAGCGGGAAGTGGGAGAGGATACCGAAAGCTTCTCCAAAGCCTTGCGGGCTACCTTCAGGCAAGACCCTGATGTCATCATGGTGGGAGAGATGCGGGATTCAGAAACCATAGCTACGGCGCTTACTGCAGCTGAGACCGGGCACTTGGTGTTCGCGACCTTGCATACCAATTCAGCGGCCCAGACCCTGCACCGCATCGTCGATTCTTTTTCTGCTGAACAGCAAGCCCAGATTAGGGCCCAGCTTTCAGGATCGCTCCGCGGAGTCATTTCCCAGCGCCTCATCCCTCGCACGAAAGGGGGGCTTATCCCGGCCTGCGAAGTATTGATGGTGACTCCGGCGGTGGCAAACCTCATTCGAGAGAACAAGTCCCACGAGATTCCCATGGTCATTGAGACTGGAGCTGAACAAGGAATGGTTTCTTTGAACCGAGCGCTGGCAAATCTCGTGAGAGGCCGCGAGATTACGTTAGACCACGCCTTAGCCTACTCTCTCAACCCCATGGAGCTCAGGACCTTAGCGAAGAGTTAGCTACATGAAGTTCACCTATCAGGCGAGAACCCTGAGCGGAGAAACTCAGAACGGTACGATTGAGGCGTCCTCGAGCGAGGCCGCTCTTTCGCTGTTGGCGCGCAGGAGCCTCTACGTGACGATTCTTGAAGAATCGGGAAAGGAGCCGTTTTTCGCAAAGCGCCTGACCTTTTTTGAGGGCGTATCCTTGCAGGACGTCATGAGTTTTTCGCGCCAGCTTTCCATTATGTTTAAGGCGCAGGTTCCCTTGGTGGAGATTTTGCAGACGATAGGCTCTCAGATGAAGAACTCGGGGTTTCGAGAGAAGCTCATGAAGATATCAGACCAGGTGGAAGCGGGCGCTTCGTTCTCTAAAGCATTGAACGAATTTCCCTCAGTATTTTCCCCGTTCTACATCAACATGGTGAAGTCAGGAGAGGTTTCCGGAAAACTGTCTGAAGTGTTAGCCAAACTGGCAGACCACTTGGAGAGGGAATACGATATCTTGAGCAAGGTGAAGGGAGCGATGATCTACCCCATATTCGTGTTGGTGTTGTCGGGAGGTCTTTTGCTGCTCATGCTGTTCTTCATTATTCCGAACCTTACCGCGCTCTTGAAAGAAACAGAGCAAGAGCTGCCTCCGCTTACGAAAGCTACCATAGCATTCGCTGATTTTGCGAGAGCATGGGGGTGGGCAATGCTCATTGCGATCTTCGGATCCATCATTTTTTTCATGCGTTGGATGAAAACCCAGGAAGGGAAAAAGGTTATGGACCGCGTCGTGCTCCATGTCCCCGTGTTAAAGACCGCTCTTCAGACTCTGTACCTCTCCCGATTTTCAGAGAACCTCGCCACTCTCATCGCTTCAGGGATCCCCATCACCCAGGCCCTGGAGATTTCAGGGTCTACTATAGGGAACTCCGTGTACGAAGAGGCGATAGCCCAGGCCAAACAGACGGTTTCTGAAGGGGATTCCATCAGCAACTCTTTAGAGCGCTACCGCACGGAATTCCCTCCCATATTCACTCACATGGTAAAAGTTGGGGAAAAATCTGGGAATCTTGAAGAAACTCTGCTAAGCGTTTCACATTTTTACCAAAAAGAGGTGAACCGGACGCTGGAAGCGCTTCTCGCCCTGCTCGAACCCGTCCTTATCGTTTTCCTCGTGCTCGGAGTCGCATTTTTGATGGCAGCAGTCGTTCTTCCGCTGTATCAGCTGAGTACTGTGTAGTATGATATTGTGCGTTGACATGGGCTTGGTGTATACTGATGGAAGCCCATATAAAGGCTTGTAACGAGAAAGGTCGATTTGCAATCAACATCATTTTGTATGAAATCATTTTCTCAAAAGAATAAAGGATTCACCTTGATTGAGCTGCTTGTGGTGATCGCCATCATCGGCATATTGGCTGGTATCGTTCTCGTTTCCTTGGGAGGGGCACGAACATCCGCTCGAGACGCGAGACGACAGTCCGACATCCGTCAGATCGTGACCGCGCAGGAACTCTACTACAATGACAACTCAGCATATGTAGCTGGAGCTGCGATGCCAACTGCAATCGGCACGTACTTGGCGACGGTCCCGAAAGATCCTGGAACAGGAACCCCCGTATATCAATGGGAGGACAACAGCGCGAGTACGGGCGACTACTGTGTCTTCGCACTTCTTGAACAGGGAAAAGCGACGAACGTTATCCCGGCATTCTTGGGAGGCCCAGGCGGAGTCACCAAGAAAGCAGATCTGGACGCGAACGACAACAACGCAGTTGACGCTGCTGAAGTCACATTGGCTGCTTGCGAATAACAGCTTGTCTGGCACGTCAAACCAAAGCACGCCTTCTGGCGTGTTTTGATTTTAGAGGGAGTATGCTCCAGCGGATTCCTTAACGATGGCATCTCTCAAGAGAGCTGAGATGACCTCTTTGGAGGCGTATGGAGCATTGGACGAGATAATTTCTTTCTGGATGAACTGCTCCAGTCGTTTTTTAGACACGTGGGACCTCGGCTGTTCAAGGAGAAATCGTACAGCTTTTGCGCGGAACGAACGGAATGAGTTCTTGAACGCGCTTTGCCTGTGGTAATGCTTGCTCCTCGTGTTTATCATTCTGTTCTTGAGAACCATTGCCCCGTAGTCAAAGAGGGCGTAGTGCCATTCTCTAGGACTTTTCCTCCGCACAGCTTTCTGGGCGATGGAAAGAATGTTTTTGTCTGACACATTCTTCTTTTCTGGGAAGAAGAAATGGAGGTACACTCTTCGGATGTTGGTATCTATGAAAGCATCGCTGTTCTGAAAAGCAAAACAGGCGAGGGCCCGCGCAGTATATGGTCCGATGCCAGGGAGAGCTTCCAACTCCACCGGATCTTTCGGGAAACGTTTTTTCTTTACAACCAGCCTTGCGGCTTGCTGGAGGGAGAGGGCTCTTTTCCAATATCCGAGCCCCGACCATACTGAAAGAAGCTTGCGTTTTGGGGCTTTTGCAAGAGCTTGTATGGAGGGGAACGCCTTTAAAAACTCTTCGTACTTTGGAATAACCCTTGAGACCTGCGTCTGCTGGAGCATAATTTCAGACACCAGGATTCTGTAAGGATCCTTCGTGTTTCTCCACGGCAGGTTTCTTCGGTTGCATTTGTACCAGTCAAATATTATCTTCCGAAATTTTTCAATAGTCATGTAACTTGATTATATAGGACTTTTCAACACTACGAAATTTGACAGTTAAGAATAAATACATTATCTTTCAATCTAGAACTTTATACTAGGAAAGAGGTAGGTAGTGATTACCGTTACGATAGAGGGGATTACATTTTGGGGAGAATCCGTAAGGACCCTCAATTTTCAGGAGATTGATCAGATCAGTATTTCTCGGGATTCTTTATTGCATTACTTGCGACATTTCTCTCAATTACCTCGTGGATGGAGAGAAAGAGTGGTGCGAGACGAGTGGATTTCAGAAGAAGAACTTAATAGCCTTATGACCCTCCCTGGCTCTAAGTGGAATCCACGAAGTAGTATCCGTACTCCAGAAGACATACTAGATGTTTGCCAAGAGTTGTTACGCCGGAAGATTAAAAAAGATCCTAATTCGGCACTTTGGCTTACTAGGTTTCAAGGGGAAACATGCGTTGTGCAATATGACGTTGATCCTGAAGAACGAGAGCATCTTTTCCAACTTGAGGACTTTGAATCTATAGGTACCGAAGGCGTGATTCCCATCGACGATTCTCTGAAACCGTTCATCAGGATAGAGCAGAGAATTCAATCTCGAAGCATGGTCGTTGATGTGAACATCATTGATTATGATCCGCCTCAAACCAATAGTATTGTTATGGGTCTTAGAAGAACAAAAAATGGTAGCGTGAAAATACGCACCGTACATCCAGGGAGGATTACTCCGTCGATTCCGTATGTAGGCCAGTACCCCGAGGAACAGGGATATAGTGCGCAGTATTGGGGAGATCATGCTTTTGTCAGGGAAAAATATAAGTAGCCTCTATTCTGAGAGAACAAGGGGCTTTTCTTTTTGAATAAAAAGAGCTATATTTATGAATACTTATGCAAGAATATAACCCGCAACAAGTTGAGGCGAAATGGGCGAAGATTTGGGAGAAAAAGAAAGCGTGGAAGGTCGATTTGAAAAAGGCAAAGAAGCCCTACTACAACCTCATGATGTTTCCGTATCCTTCAGCAGAAGGCCTTCATGTGGGAAACGTATATGCTTTTACCGGATCCGATATTTATGGAAGGTTCAAGAGGGCGCAAGGATACGACGTATTTGAACCGATGGGGTTTGATGCATTCGGCATCCATTCTGAAAACTTCGCCATCAAAAAAGGGGTGCATCCCAAGACCCAGAATGCAAAGAATATTGCGCATTTCAGGCAACAGCTAGAGAGTTTGGGTGCTCTGTTCGCATGGGATCACGAAGTGGATACCACGAGACCAGAATACTATAAATGGACTCAATGGATCTTTCTCCAATTATATAAGGTAGGACTTGCGTATAAAGGAAAGGCTCCCGTAGAATGGTGTCCTTCGTGCAAGACCGTGTTGGCTAATGAGCAGGTGATCAACGGAAAGTGTGAGCGATGTGATAGCCAAGTAATCCAAAAGGAGCTGGAGCAGTGGTTTTTCCGCATTACCAAATATGCAGAGAGACTGCTCAAGAATTTAGAGAAAATAGACTGGTCAGAACGGACCAAGGCTTCGCAGAGGAATTGGATCGGAAAATCAGAAGGCGTGCAATTTAGCTATAAAGTGAAGGATATGGACATTCATTTTGAGATGTTTGATTCGGTTCCTCAGACATTTATGGCACAGACCTTTACTGTAATCGCCCCAGAACATCCTAAACTATATGAGTTGGTGAAAGGTACTGAGCATGAAAAATCTGTACTGGAGTTTGTAGAAGCTATAAAGCAAAAAAAAGCAGCCCAAAAATTCGATATTGAAAAAGAAGCACGGGGTATTTTTACCGGTAGGTATATTGAATACACTCCCGCTAAGCGACTCCTTCCTATATGGGTAGCCTCATTTGTTATTGCCGATTATGGGAGTGGAGTCGTCAATGCGAGTGCTCATGATGAACGAGACTTTGCATTTGCTAAAAAGTATCATCTGCCTCTTCATCCCGTAATGTTCCCAGAAGATCCTATCGAGGCAGAGAAAGTAAAGAGCCTTGAATATTGTTACCACCACGCAGTTGATGGAGTACTCGTTGAGCCGGCAGAATTTAAGGGGAGAAATTGGAGTGAAGTAAGGGGTGACATTGTTGATTACATCGAAAGGAACAGGTGGGGAAAAAGAGTATCGCAATACCATCTTAGGGATTGGCTCATCTCCAGACAGCGCTACTGGGGGCCTCCCATCCCTATCATCTATTGTAAGAAGTGCGGCACGGTTCCGGTGCCAGAGAAAGATCTGCCTGTGCTTCTTCCTTTCGTAAAAAACTTCAGACCCGAAGGAACAGGAAAATCTCCTTTGGCTTCGGTCCCGAGCTTTGTGAAGACCAAATGCCCTACGTGTCAGGGACCAGCTGAGCGTGAAACAGACGTGTCAGATACCTTTCTGGATTCTGCGTGGTATTTCCTTAGGTATCCCTGCACGGATATCAAGACAAAAGCATTTGATGCGGATATTCTGAAGAAATGGCTCCCCGTTAATATGTATATAGGAGGCCAAGAGCATGCGGTGCTCCATTTGCTCTATACGAGATTTATTACCATGGCTTTGAACGACCTCGGGTTCGTTGAGTTCGAGGAACCTTTCAAAAAGTTCAGGGCACATGGACTTATCACTAAAGAAGGGGCAAAGATGTCAAAATCCAAGGGAAACGTGGAGAATCCAGACGACTACTTTAAGAAGTATGGGGCAGACACCGTGCGGCTGTACCTGATGTTCATAGGGCCTTTTGCAGAAGGAGGAGATTGGTCAGACAAAGGGATTGTTGGAATGTATCGATTCTTGAATAGACTCTGGGGGTTCGTGGAACGTTCTCAAGGAAGCAGCGAAGCTTCCTTAGAGAGCCTGCGTCACAAAACCATTCAGAAGGTGACGGAAGATTTGGAGAATCTCAGATACAACACAGCGATCGCAGCCCTCATGGAATATCTCAACGAATCTTCCCGAGCAAGCAAGGGTTCAAAGAAAGATGCAGAAACGCTCTTGATTCTCCTTGCCCCATTTGTTCCGTATATTACCGAAGAGCTTTGGAAGATGCTTGGGAGTAAAGACAGTGTACATGGTCAGCCATGGCCTTCGTTTGATCAAAAACTTGTTGCAGAGAAATCGTTCAAACTTGTGCTCCAAGTAAACGGGAAAGTGAGAGATGTTATCGAGGTTTCCATAGGTATCTCCCAGAAAGAAGTTGAGAAGAAAGCTCTTTCTAGTGAAAAGATTATAAAAACTCTGCAAGGTAAAAAGCCTTCGAAGGTGATTTTTGTTCCCAATCGCTTGGTCAATATTGTCGTCTGAATAAAAAAAACAGGGCTATGCGACGCCCTGTTGGTTGGAAGGATCGTGGATGTCTTCGTTAGGGATGAGTAGCGTCATTCCCAAGAGACGACAAGCCGATTTTTCATTGTAGGAGCGATTATACATTTTTCCCTGAGCACGAACTGCTGTTGTTAACGCTTCATCGAGCGCGCTCTGAACGCCTCCTGGCTGGCTGAAAACTTGGGGCGTGAAGGGAAGAGATTTCTTCTCTCGTAAAGCCCACGCATAGAGAAGCTTGCCACTCTCGCTTGACTCGGGAATGATCACGGGCGTGGGAATGGATTCAGTCCCTTCTTCTATGTCGTCCTCTTCCACGATCATTACCACATCGAGATTCTTGGTAGTAGGATTAGCCATCCTGATAATAATCCCACTCATTTTTTGATTCTCCTTTCCGCGTACTATACCCTTTATAGTCTGTTTCGTTCATTTGTCAACGAGCCCAAATTCTTGTATCCTGACTAATTATTGCGCCATATTTAAATAGTGCACTTCCCGCAACCAAACAAAAACTATGACCGTGGAATAGCCATGAAACTCTTAGAACATCAAGGAAAAGCATTGTTTCAGAAATATGGGATCAAGATCCCAAACGGAGAACTTCTCAAGAACGCGCAAGCAGAGATGTCTTTGGATTTTCCCGTGGTGCTGAAATCTCAAGTGTTGTCCGGGGAAAGAAAAAAGAAAAAGGGAATTATCATCGTGGAGAAA
The DNA here is from genome assembly GCA_030647175.1 of bacterium. Lineage (GTDB taxonomy): Bacteria > Patescibacteriota > Minisyncoccia > Minisyncoccales > UBA10102 > JAUSJU01. The sequence continues at coordinate 13,978 of JAUSJU010000010.1, forward strand.
CATGAAGATTTCAGGCAGAATCTTGAGAAGCTTTTCCTGCAAGAGATTGACGGGTCCCTTCCCGAGAGCATTTTAGTAGAAGAGCGCATAGATTTTGAAAAGGAGTTGTACGTGAGCTTGAGCTATGACACCGATTACAGGAAGCCTGTGCTCGCACTTTCTCTAGTTGGGGGGACCGGCATCGAAGGAGCAACCTTGGTGCCAATAGATGTCATGAAAGGACTGCCAGACGATATGGCACAAGAGAGCTTGAGCAAGGCGCATATTCCCTCAACCTTCCAGCTTTCTGAAACGATCCAGAATCTCTGGAAAATGTTCCAGGCAGAGCAAGCGCTGCTCGTTGAGATCAACCCTCTTTTTGAATTGAAAGATGGAACCTTTGTTGCAGGAGACGCAAAAGTGGTTCTTGATGATAACGTTGTTGATCCTCAGCTCCGTCCATTCATTGACCTTGGAGGGGATATTGCAATCCTGGCTTCGGGAGGAGGGGCATCCATGCTGAACTTGGATATTTTAATGCGTGAAGGCGGCAGGCCGGCAAACTATGTGGAATATTCAGGAAATCCTCCGGCTTCTGTCGTGGAGGAGCTCACTCTCAAAGTGCTTTCACGGCCTAACCTGAAAGGATGCTGGGTTATCGGAGGGACTGCGAACTTTACCGATGTCGCAGAGACCATGCTTGGGTTCGTACAGGGACTGCGCAAGCTCCAGTCAAAACCTGCATACCCCATCGTGATTCGCAGGGACGGCCCGAAAAGAAAGGAGGGGTTTGAGATGTTGGAAAAAGCGAAGCAGGAAGAAGGGTATGACTTTCATTTGTACGGACCCGAAACCTCAATGGCAGAATCCGCAAAGATCATAGTTCGTCTTGCATATGGCAATCCTCATTGATAGCAGCACAAAAGCCCTTGTTCAGGGAATTACAGGGAAAGAAGGGTCCCGGGCAGCCCGGGAAATGATTGCGTACGGCACAAACGTATTGGCCGGCGTTACTCCGGGGAAAGGAGGGCAAACTACAGAGGAAGGAGTCCCGGTATTCAATACGGTGAAAGAAGCTCTTGCTCAGTTCCCGGACATCAATACTTCGCTCATCGTGGTTCCTGCCCAATTTGTACTTGGAGCCGCCATGGAATCAATGGAAGCCAAGATTCCTTTGGTGAACATCATCACAGAGAAGGTGCCTATCTCGCATGTTGCCAAGATGATAGCTTTTGCGAGAACGAACAATATCACATTGGTAGGGCCTAGCTCCATCGGCATCCTTTCTCCAAAGAAATCAAAGGTGGGAAGCATAGGGTCAGCGGGTTTGGCGGACATCATTTTTTCTCCAGGGCATGTGGGCGTCGTTTCAAAGTCAGGAGGCATGACCGCAGAACTGTCCCGCATTCTTACTGAAGCAGGAATCGGACAGAGCACGGTAGTCGGTATCGGAGGAGATCTTCTCATCGGGTATACGTTTGAAGATGCAGGGCTTGCGTTTGAGCAGGATCCCGAAACCAAAGCCATCGTCATCTTCGGAGAAGTCGGGGGAACATATGAGGAATGTTTTGCCAAAGCCATGGGGGAGGGTAGAATAAGAAAGCCTGTTGTAGCCCTTATCGCAGGCCAATTTTCTGAGCAGCTCCCTCAAGATACCGTATTAGGGCACGCAGGAGCTATCGTGACCAAAGGCAGAGGATCTGCTGCTTCAAAGATTGATGCGCTGAGAAAGGCAGGGGCCCTTATCGCCAATACTCCAGAAGAGATCCCTATCCTCTTGAAACCCTTCCTTTTGTAAGCTACAAGGTATCCATATGGAATTTCGCACGAAGATAAGTAAAACAGAGAACGGAACGCACAGCATCCGCGGCACCGACCTCCTGGAACTCATTGAAAAGCGCTCGTTTGTTGAGGTGCTGTTCTTGCTTTTGAGAGGGGATTTTCCCAGCAAGCAGGAAAAAGAACTTGCAGAAAGCATGCTCGTAGCCTCTGTAGAAAACGGCATTGAAGCTCCCTCCATATATGTGCCTCGTGTCGTTGCAGCCTCAGGGAATCCTTTCCATGCGGCGCTGGGAGCTGGCATGCTTGCCATCGGAGAGAAGCACGGGGGAGCCGCAGAACAAGCGGCAGAGATATTGAGTTCTGGCAAATCTTCAAGCCAGATCGCAGAGGAATATAAAATCATTCCTGGTTTCGGCCATAAGATCTACAAAGAAGAGGATCCAAGGACAAAAGCGCTGTATGAGAAAGCAAAGAGCCTGGGGTTTTCTTGCAAGTATTTTGACCTTGCGTTTTCTATAGAAAAAGAGCTGGAAAAAAAGAAAGGGAAGAAACTTCCCTTGAATATTGACGGAGCAATCGCGTGCTGCATGTTGGAGCTCGGGTTTGATCCAAAGCTCGGCAAAGCACTTTTTCTCATTTCTCGCATCGTTGGCATGTCAGCTCATGTACTGGAAGAATACCAGCAAGGGAACAGCTACTACCGCTTGGATGAAAAAGACTTCACCTACGAAGGATAGACGTAAAAACATTGTGACGATGGGCGGAGGGACCGGAACATACTCCGTTCTTACCGGTCTCAAAGCATATCCTTTCAATCTTTCTGCCATTGTGGCGATGGCAGATGATGGAGGCTCTACGGGGATACTCAGAGATGAGCTCGGAGTGCTTCCGCCAGGAGACGTGCGCCAATCCTTGGTAGCTCTTTCGCGTTCTGATCTTTTGATGCGAAAGCTTATCAATTACCGTTTTACGCAAGGAAGCCTCAGGGGCCATAGTTTTGGAAATATTCTGTTGTCTGCTTTGGAAAAGGTGACAGGGAGCTTTGATCGCGCAGTAGAAAAGGCGTCTGACATTCTGAGATTAGCTGGGAAAGTGCTCCCTGCAACCCTAGACAGAGTGCGCTTGAGGACCATTCTCAAAGACGGTACGGTGCTGGAACGGGAAAATGATATCCATGCCGCAAACCTTGAAACGTTGCAGCGCATCACTCTTTTCCCGAGAGCGAAAGCGAATCCCAAAGCTCTTCTTGCGATCTCGCAGGCAGACGCCATTATCATCGGCCCTGGAGATTTTTACTCAAGCTTGATTCCTAATCTTCTTGTAGGGGGAATGCCACAAGCCATTTGCAAAAGCAAAGCAAAGAAGATTTTCATATGCAATCTCATGACAAAAGCTAGGCATACGGATAGGTGGTCGGTCCAAGATTTCACACGGCATATGGAGCACTACCTTGGATGTCCTTTTGACCTTGTTATTTTCAATAACAAGCGCCCAAGAGAGGTCCTCATTAAAAAATACGCAAGGCAAGGAGAGCGCGTCGTAGAATGGCAACGAGGGCTTCCGAAGAAGTTCCAGGGTGCGGACCTTGTTAGCAAAGATTTTCCCAGGCTCCAACGAGGAGATGTTCTTAAGCGTTCTCTTATCCGTCATGATTCGCAGAAGATCGCTCGCCTCGTCTTGAAGCTTGTTTCTTGACTTTTCTCTCAAAAAAGATAGAGTTCTTTCAGCACGTTATTTCAAGAGGAGGTGTCATATGATGAACGATGGTATCTCGATTGAGGGGCCCCTTGATATTGATGTGGCGGCTATCGCTCGCATCAACGAAGCGCAGTTCCGGGGGAATAGAGGGAGTATTCCCCATGCTAAGAAATGGATTTCAAGGCTGAAAAGTTCTTTCCCCATCTATCAGTACTACGTACTGCTCGTTCATGGACGCGTAGCAGGATACGTCGGCTGGCAGTTGCACGGAGGGTTTCTTCGAGAAGAGCCTCCCGTGGAGCTGGAGCAGATTGCCTTTGCTCAAGAATTCCAAGGGAAAGGATTAGCTTTGAGGCTCATTGAAAAGAGCTTCAAAATGGTAGCTGAGTTCCTCCATCAGGAATCTCCCCTCGCTCAGCAGGCGGTATCGTTCGTATGGACGTACGAAGACAACGCTCCTGCGCTGAAAATGTACCGGAAATGGTTTAATGGCGAGGTCCGGGGAACCCGCAATCTCTACGGGAAAGTCGAAGTCATGCTTTCTCGCATCGTTCCTCTAGCGGCTGAATAGCCGCTTTTTATTTGAAAAAACAGGAAGAATCAGATACAATCCTGGATATGCAAGCAGTCGTCATCGCAGCGGGAGAGTCTTCCAGATTCTGGCCTCTCAATAAAGAGCACAAGTCCCGTTTTCAGATATTGGGGAAGCCTTTAATTTACTGGACCTGCAAAGGGTTGGCTGAGAACGATATCAAGGAAATCATCGTAGTGTGCGGCAAGGATTCCCAGATTCCCGCGCTCTTGGGGAACGGGTCAGACATGGGAGCTACCATATTCTATGCGTACCAGGAAAAGCCTTTGGGCACGGGGAACGCGCTCTGGCAGACAAAGGACCTTATCCGAGGACCGTTCTTCGTTGTCTGGCCAGGCAAGGTTAATTCCAAAGAAGTCATCGCTGAAATGCGGCTGCGCATTGACCAGCAAGGGTCAGAATGCATGTTGGTCGGAGCCGAAGACGGCTCGTTAGGATACGGAATGGTCCGCATGAAAGGCAATACCGTGGAAGAGATCGTGGAAAAACCTTCCCCTGGGCAAGAACCCTCGAACATTAAAACATTGGGGATATACTTTTTTCAAGCAGATTTTTTCTCGTACTATGCAGGCCTTGCTCGTCACCACGAGACGGATTTCATTGACGCTATCAATAGGTACATCAAAGACAAACAGACGTCCCTCCTTCTTTTGAAAGAGGATGTTCCCACATTAAAGCATCCCTGGGACGCATTCTTGCTCATGGACATCCTGTTCAAATCTTCATATTTCAAACCCGCGATCTCATCCTCAGCCCGTATTGCAGAAAACGTTTCAATGGAAGGCCAGGTGTATATAGGAGAGAACA
>JAUSJU010000058.1 GCA_030647175.1 bacterium
TAATGGCTCCCACGAGCGTGGAAACCGCCAAGACGAAAGGACTCTTCGTCATCCTTTGAACACTCGATCTCCCTCTCTCGCCTTTCTCTTCACTTTCATACCGACCTCGTCTCTCTTCTTGGCCTTCACGATCTTTACATGGTCTTTTTCCATGGACGCAACCTGCTGCTTGAAAGATTTGCCTCCCCCCTCAATCTCTATCGTGTCTCCTTTCTTGAGGGGAGCTGAAAGTCTGATCACCGCAACCTTAATCTTGTCATAGTAATGCGTCACCTTGCCTAAAAGCGGGCGCTTTACAACAGCTTTCTTCTTTGAAGAAGGTTTCTCCGTTGATTTCTTTGTTTTCTTTCTCATGTAGATAGTATACCAAATCAAAGAAAAAAGGGTACGTCCGTTGCTGTACGTACCCCTAGGAGAATTGAGGCTTACCAGTTGAGGTCTTGGAACTCAGGCTCCCCCCACACTTCAACGTAATACTCTGCTCCCGGAACTTTGACGATGAGGAAAGGATCTTCGTTGAGCCATTCTACCAGCAATCGAGCGGAAGGTACTTCCTCTCTGATCGCAGTTGCTTTTGCGAGCACGCTCTCTGGGACAGATCTCCTGTACTCATCGATACTGGTCCGCTCCCATCGAATGAACGTGGGGTAGGGTCTCCCCACACGTGCACTCTTGAGCATTGCTTCCTGATATCGCTTCACCGACTCTGGTGAGAAAGGTTCGATTCCCAACTCGTTAAGAAGATCGACCAATCTTTGCAAGGTCGTTCTTCTATCCTCTTGAATTTTAACGAGGACTCCAAAGGGCCCATGGCGCAGAAGACGAGAAGCTTTTCTCGTTATTCCCATCGCCCAAGAATCCGAAGGGGAAGGAACTTGAACTGCCTGCCGTTCTAAAACCGCAGCATTTGTACCTGCCATTGCTTCTACCTCCTTTTAAGGTCTACTGCGGATAATCTAGCAGACTGGACTTGAGATGTCTATATCTGTGCCCCCACGGGGAGTCGAACCTCGATCTCAGCCTTCGGAGGGCTGCGCTCTGTCCATTGAGCTATAAGGGCGTTTATACCCGGGAAACCCGGATGAGTCCTCCGCAAGGAACAATAGCCACTCCTTGTTTCTGTACTTCGTCTAAAATAAGGTTCATGCCGATGGAGTCAGAGGACATATGGCCCGCCACCATGATATTCACGTGGTAGGCTTCGGCCTCTTTCTTGTGGTCGTCTGAGATATGCATATCTACAATGGTGCCCACTCCGGCCTGGGCCAAGCGCTCATAGATCTTCGGAGGGCCTTCTGTACCTCCCGTCATATCCACGATGATCTTGCCGCATCTGTTCTCTGTGTTCCCTGTGAAGAGGCGGGGTCCTACCCCGAGACCTACGGCAAGCTTGTACTCTGGGATTTCATTCAGAATGATAAGAAGATCTTCTATCCGTTCTGGATTCCCTTTTTCAATCGCTTCTCTCACAAAGGTTGCTGAAATATTGTCGGCTGCCGTATGGATGCACATTAAATTGATCCCCAAGAGCTTTGCTGCGTCAATAGTCCTCCAATGGTTTCTCGGATTGAATGCTCTGGCGATCTCTGATGTGCGCTCTCGCATCATTCCTTCTCCTATGTTAATGGGGACCCCGTACTTGTGGAAGACATCTGCCTGGAGCTCCATGACTTCATGCATATCAGCCAACGCTCTTCCCATGGGGTGGTGAGAAATAACCAGATCAATGTCTCCCAATTCCTTGGCGAGCAGGATTTCTCCCACTTCAATATCAATACCGCACATCACTTTCTTTATCTCCCGGTCATCAGCCACATGGAGGATCCTCGTGTCAGAATACGGGTTCTGCAAAGACTCTGCGTCAAACTCTATTTTCTGGGAATCAGAGAGTTTTGCATACTTTTCTTTCTTGCGCTCTAAAAGACGAGCTACGTACTCGTTGGTGCGAAAATCAGCGTCAATCCCCATCTGCACGGCCTTGGTGTAGATGTCAGATATCTTCATACTACAGCTGGACGGGTTTTCCCTATCCGTTCATACATCTTGGCAATAGCGTCTTTTGCTTGCTGGATATCTGCAGTTCCTCTGCGGATACGGCCTTTTTCCATGCGGACGTATTTCCTGAGGCTTTTGGGCAACTTGGCATTGTTCATGACTGCTAAACTCTATCACGATATGCGCCCCTTGTCCAGAATCGTTGAGAGCTCTTCTCGTACAACTTCCCTATCATCCCAAGGCATCTTTACCCCTCCTTTCTGCGCAATGGAATCTTCGCTTCCTTTGCCCGTGATGATGACCGCATCCCCTTCGTGAGCCAGGCTCAGAACCCTTCGTATGGCCTCTCTTCTGTCTTCCACGATCTCCACGACAGCTTTTCCTTGCTCTCTCGCGCCTTGGGCTACCTGCTCCATGATCTGTCTCGGATCCTCCTCATACGGATCCTCGTTCGTAATGATGACTTCCCTGCAGTAGGAAACAGCTATCTTTCCTAGTTCTGACCGTTTCCACACATCTCTTCCCCCTCCAGCTGCTCCCAAAAGGCAGACGAGCTTTGAAGAAGAAAACGTCTGATATACCTGCTCTAAAGCTGCTGGAGTGAACGCATAGTCTACGATCACGAGAAAAGGTTCCTTGGAAATAACCTCCATTCTCCCTGGAACGCTGCGTATTCCTTCCAATGCTTTCTTGCAAACCTCCAGAGATATCCCTTCAGAGAGAGCGACGCAGATTGCAGCTAACGCATTAGAGGCCTGGAACTTTCCGAGAAGTTGGAGATGGAACATAATTCCTGCCACAGAGAAATTGCTCTCCATGTTCTCTTGGCCCAGACGAGCTTCCACGATATGCACCCCGTCTGAGGCCTTAATAGGAAAAGCGCCTGTTGTGTATACAAAACGTTCCTTTGACGGGAAGCTGAGAAAGAAATCTGCTCTGGAATCGTCTCCGTTCACCACGTGCAGATTCTTTGCGACCTCAAAGAGCTGGCCTTTTGCCTTCATGTAGTTTTCAAACGATCCGTGGCGCTCAATATGCTCTGGGCTTATGTTTGTGAAAACTGCTGTATGAAAATTGAGAAACCTGTGGCGGTGCTGGAGGATCCCTTCTGACGTAACTTCCAATACCACATACCTGCACCCTTGATCTACCGCTTTTCTCAGGAACCCCTGGATGAAGAAGCGCCCCGGCATGGTCATTTTCAATGTATTGCGCTCTTCTTTGTCCCCGATCTGGAAATGGATGGAGGAAAGCAGGGCGGTCTTGCATCCTGCCTCAGAGAGAATATGGAATATCATCTCTGCGGTCGTGGATTTTCCGTTCGTTCCCGTCACTCCGATGAGAATGAGCTGGCTGGACGGAAAACGGTACCAGAAAGCCGCAAGAAAAGCCAAGAGGAGGTGGTACCACCCCAGGAGAAAAGAAGGAAGAATGCGCTTGATCAGCTCTTTCATTGTCTTTAGGGTATCAGAGAAGTTAGGGAAAAGAAAAGGGGGCAGATGCGAAATGCATCTGCCCTTGAAAGGACTCTAAGAGAAAGGGTAAAAGGTGCTGTGTTGAAAAGGGTGGTGCGAAACGGCTAAGGTGAACCGGAGCCGGCGACAGCGAAGAAGGAAGGGGCCCTGGGTCTCAGTACGGGCTGAGAAGCCCGTGCCCATGCTCCTATTTTTTGAGCCGACGTAGTCATGAATGTCACCGCAGTACGAAGGGCGAAGAGCGCCGTGTTGTTGACGAGCTGTAGAAGGTGGAGTCGTCGTGCAGCTGTGCCTCGTGGGGTGAAGTGCATGAAAGCGTGCTGTGTGTCGGTGGTAAGACGTGTCATCGCGGCCGCGAATAGGGTGGCCACGAACATCAGCCACTTCGTCAGGAGCGTTCGTTGTTTCGCCCAATACGCGGCGAGTAACAGAACGACCATGCCTCCCAGGGAACCGGAACGAATGCGGATGAACGCTGCAACGAGCAGCAACAGCAACAACGTTACCGAAAGAAACACAATGAGCAAGCGTACCTCCTTTTGTATAAACCTCTCTCAAAGTCCTGTGATAAGTATGACACCTTCCTTTGGGAAAGCAAGTGGTATAGTATGAATAGCCTTTTCCCTATGGCGTTTGAACTTGTTTCTCCATTTAAGCCCACGGGCGACCAGCCCCGGGCGATAGAACGACTCGTAAAGAACCTGAAAACTGGCATGGAACACCAGGTGCTTTTAGGAGTGACGGGATCTGGGAAAACTTTTACCATGGCGAACGTCATACAGAAAATCCAAAAACCAGTACTCGTCATTTCTCCCAACAAAACGTTAGCCGCCCAGCTCTACCAGGAGTTCAAAGAGTTCTTTCCGAACAGCGGAGTCCACTACTTCGTCTCCTACTACGACTACTACCAGCCAGAAGCCTACATCCCCCAGTCAGACACGTATATTGAAAAAGATGCGAAGATAAACGACGTGCTAGACAGGCTGCGCCACGAAGCGGTGCAGGACGTTCTCTCAAGGAAAGACGTCATCGTGGTGGCTTCCGTATCCTGCATCTACAGCATCGGATCCCCCGAGGAATATCAGAAGGTTGCCATGGAAATACGCCCTGGCCATCGAATCACCAGACGAGATTTCTTTTCTCACCTCACTCAGCTTCAGTACCAAAGAAATGATATTGAGTGGAAACCAGGGATGTTCCGGGCCCGGGGGGACGTCGTAGAGATCCATCTGGTGACGGGAAAAGAATTCGTGCGCGTGGAGTTTGCAGGAAACGAGATAGAAACCATTTCGGTCTCTGAAGCTTCCGCTTCTCCATCCTATACACCCCATGCAGATCCCTATATGCTCTACCCTGCAAAGTTCTGGGTAGCGGAAGAAAACAAATTAAAGATCGCTGTTTCCAACATCCGTCTGGAAGCCGAAGTCCGAGTCAAGGAGCTGCGCGATCAAGGAAAGCTCTTGGAAGCCCAGCGTCTGGAGCAGCGGACGAACTATGACATGGAGATGATTGAGGAGTCAGGGTACTGCCACGGCATTGAGAACTATTCTCGGCACCTTGAGTTCAGAAAGCAGGGGGATCCCCCATTCACTCTTATTGATTACTTCGGGAAAGACTTTCTCGTCTTTGTTGACGAAAGCCACTTAACACTCCCCCAGATTAAAGCGATGTCCACGCAGGACAGGATCCGGAAAGAATCTCTCGTGAACTTCGGGTTCCGCCTTCCTTCAGCCATAGACAACCGGCCTCTCACCATTGATGAGTTTTTCCAGCGAGCCCCCCAGATCACGTACGTTTCAGCAACTCCGGGGTCAGGAGAGAAAGCGCGGTCAGGAGACATCGTGGAACAGATCATACGGCCTACCGGGCTCTTGGAACCTGCTGTGGAAATACGTCCTTCAGCAAACCAGATCAAGGACATCATCAAGGAGATCCGAACCCTTAAAGAAAAAGGCCAGCGCGCCCTTGTGATCACCGTCACCAAACGCTTGGCTGAAGATATTGCAGACTACCTCGCCCAGCAGGGAATTTCCGTCCAATGGCTCCACTCTGAAGTAAAGACGCTTGCTCGCCCGAGCATCTTGGAGGATCTGCGAAGAGGGAAGTACGACGTGCTTGTGGGAATAAATCTTCTCCGAGAGGGGCTAGATCTGCCCGAAGTCTCCCTTGTGGCCATCCTGGATGCAGACAAAGAAGGATTCCTGAGGAATGAGACTACGCTTATCCAGACCATGGGAAGGGCAGCAAGGCATGTAGACGGGAAAGTGATCATGTACGCAGACCACACGAGCCTTTCTATGGCTTCAGCATTAGAAGAGATACGCCGAAGGAGAGATGTCCAGGAACAATACAACAAAGAGCACCATATTACTCCCCAGCCTATCTTGAAAGAAATAAAGCCGTGGGAGTTCGCGGTAAAAGAAAAAACCTTGAGCACGGAGCTCGACCTCCTTGAAGACAAAGAGCTCTTGGAAAAAGAGATGCAGGAAGCAGCTTCGTCCCTGGATTTTGAACGGGCAGCTCATATACGGGACTTGATTAAAAAACTCAAACCTGCTACAACCAAAGCATATGCCAATCACAAAATCAGCAAAAAAGGCTCTCCGTCAGAACATTTCGCGCAGAGCAAGAAACATCAAAGCGACAGAAACCCTGAAAAGGCTCGTTAAGGATTTGAAAAAAGCCGTGCTCGCAAACAACACGCAAGAGGCGCAGAGATTGCTTGCCGCAGGATACAAGGCATTTGATAAGGCTTCAAAGACCGGGCTTCTTAAAAAGAATACGGTTTCCCGCAAGAAATCTTCTTTGGCAAAGCTCCTCTCAGGAAAGAAGCAGGGCGTCTAGGGCGACCTCTCCATCCATTACCCCTGTCTTTACGGCAAGGTCCGTCCCCCATATCTTCTCATAGATAGCTTTCAACTCATCCATGGAAAACAATGAAGCCAGCTCCTGGCTTTTTTTGAACACGAAAGGATGCATGGGAATCTTCCCTCCTTTGAAATCCTTTGCCTGGAGGATGTTGCGGAACTGGAAATGAATCATGGAGAGCAGGTACAGAGGAGAATCCCCCTTTGCTATGTGCCTGTGCAGAAGCTCCAACGCCTCGTCTTTTCTGTTCTTTGCGATGGCGTCTATGGTTTTGAAAATGTCTGTTTCAAAGGAGTGAGCGGAGGCAATAGCCTTCACGTCTTCCAATGAAACCTGCTTTACGGGCTCTGACTGCTTGAAGGCAGCCATCTTTCGTATCTCCTGAGAAAGAGCCCACGGGTTATCTTGAAACAGGGAGCATAGCTCCCCTCCTGCTTCTTTGGAGATATCCAGTCCGTAGGATTCTCCCTCCTTCACGATCCAGGACAAGAGAGGCGCTCCCGAGAGATTGCTGAACTTTTGCGTCTTCCCGTTCTTTTGGATGAACTGGAAAAAAGCGTCTTTTGCCAAGATGTCCTTTTCCTCAACGAAAACAAGGGTGTTGTCGGTTTCTTTCAACAGCTGGGCTTTGGAAAGCAAAAACTCTTTCAAGAGTTTCGCTTCAAACGCATGCTTGAATATCAAAAGCTTCCGTTCTTTGAACATCGGGGCTGAAACGAGCTCCTGTTCAACCTCTTCCGATGAACACTCCATGGCATCCAGCACGCGCACCGATATTCCTGCCTTCCCGGAATTGCGGTACCTCTCAATAATCTCTCCCAGCTTTACGGAAGAGCGCAACGTATCTGGGCCGTATAGAAGAATGAGCATGGCTGTGAATGAGCGGTTACAACGAGATCGCCTTTCTGACTTTCTCTACGATTTCTTCCGGAGTGTTGTAGATCTTGATGAGATAGTCGGCTGCCCCCAGAGCCATTGCCCTATCAAGGTCTGTTTTCTGATCCACGTTAGAAAGGATGACCACGGGAAGCGAAGATAAGTCCTTGTCTTCTTTTATCTGCTTAAGCGCTTCAAAACCGTCCATGACAGGCATCATGAGATCCATCACGATAGCATCTGGCTTCTCCTTCTTGGCTTTTTCTACTCCCTCCTTCCCATCTTTTGCCTCCTGCACCTTGTATCCCAAACTGCGGAACTTGTCTCCCAAGAGAGAACGGATGAACTCGTCGTCTTCCACTAAAAGAATTGTTGCCATTGCTTTTCAGTATATCACAGGTCTCATGCTCCCCCAATTAGGGCCTTCCTTTGCCTCAACTTTAAGTAAAAGTCCGCTGGCTTTCCCGACGTCTTCCATTTTCTCTTTGATGCGGGGAAGCGATTCATGAACGTTCTTCTCCTTGCATTCAAAAAGCAACTCGTCATGGATCTGGAGCAGCAGCCTGCATTCTGGATTATTCTTCACAATGGCGTCGTAGATTTCCACCATCGCCATTTTCATCAAGTCAGCGTTCGTGCCTTGGATCGGGTGGTTGATGGCCATGCGTTCAGCAGCTGCTTTCAACTGCGGAGCCGTAGAATAAATGTCGGGAAGATACCTTCTTCTTTTGAATAGGGTTTCTGCGTACCCATAGGTTCTCGCAAACGCTTTTGTGTCTTCCATGAAACGCTGGATGCTCGGAAATCGTGCAAAGTAGCTCGCAATGAAATCCTGGGCTTCCTCTAAAGAGATCTTCGCTGACTTTGCGAATCCTTGGGGCCCCATGCCGTACAGGATCCCAAAGTTCAAAGCCTTTGCACGATTCCGCATCTCTTTAGTAACCGCTTCCGGAGAAACTCCGAAGACGGTTGAAGCGGTCACCCTATGAATGTCCTCTCCTTTCCGGAACGCTTCTTCCAACATGGGGTCTTTAGCCAGGTGCGAAGCGATGCGGAGCTCCGTCTGGGAATAATCCAGAGAAAGAAACGTGTACCCTTTTTCTGCGATGAATCCCTCCCGTATGCGTTTGCCCCACGTTCCTTGCACGGGGATATTCTGCAGATTCGGATCAGACGAAGACATTCTCCCGGTAGCTGCCCCCAGCTGATGGAATGTCGTGTGAATCCTTCCTGCAGAGTCCGTCATTAACGGCAGGGGTTTTACGTAGGTCGTCAAAATCTTCTGCAGCTCTCTGTATGAAATCAGAAGGGGAATGATGGAATGGAGCGCTTCTAGTTTTTCCAGCTCCGGAGAAGCGGTGGACACCATGCCACCCGAAGTTTTCTTGATCCCTTTCAAAGGAAGCTTGAGCCGGGAGAAGAGCACTTCGCTCAATTGCTTGGGGGAGTTGATGGTAAAGCTCCCCTTTGCTTCTTTTGTAATCTTGGCTTCCAGCTTTTTTAGTTCAGCTCGCATTTCTTTAGAGAGCGAGGCAAAGTATTTCTTGTCTATCTTGATCCCTGTCTTTTCCATATGGTCGATCACCGGGATCAGGCGCTTCTCTAGCTCGTATAGTTCAGGAGGCAGAATCTTTTCCGCATAGAGCTGTTCAATTTCCTGCAGTATTCCCGGTAAAGCACCCGTTTGAGAAACCGAGGAAGTTTCAGGAAGCTTGTTCATTAAACTTTGAAATCCGAGATTTTGAAGAAACTGCTTTGCCTCTTCCGGATCGTATCCTTTCCATTCGCAACCTTGAAGCTGAAAGTCTATGGGGACATTGGTATCAACTGTGCCCAGCTCCTTGCTCAAGAATGCGTCCTCTTTTGACTCTTTAAGCTTTGTGCCGAGAGTTCCCTTGATGGAACCAACGTTCTTATATACTCCTTCCACGGAACCGTATTCTTGAAGCAACTGGATTGCGGTCTTTTCTCCCACTCCTCTGACTCCCGGGATGTTGTCTGAAGGATCCCCCCGAAGCCCTTTGTAGTCGGCTAACTGATTGGGGCGCAGTCCTCCAAAACGCTCCTGCACTCGTTTCTCGTCGTAGAGCACGGTGTCTTGGAGCCCTTTGCGCATGGTGTACACTTTCGTGCCCTTATCCACCAGCTGAAGCGTATCCATGTCTCCTGAAATGATGACGACTTCCAAGGGAGGGTGAGCTTGGCGCAGATGAGAGAGCTTTGCGATGGTCCCTATGAGATCATCCGCTTCAAACCCCTCTTTCTCGTATATGGGGATGTGGAACTTCTCTAACGCTTCCTTCACTCTCGGCATCTGACTGTAGAGTTCGTCGGGGCCTTTCACCCGGTTTGCCTTATAGAAAGCAAACTGCTGCTTGCGTTTGGTCGGGGAGGGCACGTCAAAACAAGCCACCGCATACTCTGGGTGAAGCTCTTTGAGCACTTTAAACAGCACCAGAAGGAACCCGTACACCGCATTTACGAGTTCTCCCTTCCTCGTGCTCAAAGGAGGGAGCGCGTGGAACGCCCTGTGGATGAGGGAGTTCGCATCAATGACGATGAGTCGTTTTTGATGAGCAGGCATGTTTATATTGTATCACCAAAAGAAAAGCCGACCTATGATTGGTCGGCAAAAAGTGCAGTGTGCTCGCCGCGCTTGGTTATGCCGCGACAGAAGCGCTGTATCCTCCCGATAGGGCGATCAGGAGGGGGTAGCGGCTTCCGGCTAGACCGGCCCAAATCGTGCTGAGAAGTGTGGGAACTACGTGCTGCGTATACTTGCTGGCTTGGTCAGAAACCTAGAAGAACCGACCACTAGGACCGAGACTCCATTTCCATGGCCCTCGTCCCGGTTTCCTGTTCATCGCACTAAGTCCCGGCTTTCGCATACAGAAGGAAGAGGAATTGAGTTTGGGGACGTGCGGCCCCAAGAAAGAACCCTCTGAACCTTCCCGTTCACGCAAAAATTTCGCAAAGTCGTTCATCCCATACCTCCTAAAACGAACGCGGCGAGCACAAGACAACACTAGCAAAAAGAAAAGAAAGGTCAACGACCCTCCTTTCTTACGATAGTGCTCTTGGCAAAACACGGGCCCTTGAAAGGTTCAATTCTTACGAGAAGAGGTGAGATCTTGCGGGACAGAAGTTTTTAAAAGTGCCCGGCGCACCTGCTCGGCGCTCTTTGTATGTGCAAAAATCTTTTGCGGGATGCCCGCTCTAAGGATCTTGCTTATAAGATCTGTGAAATAATAAGGGAAGAAAATGGCTATAATCCGTAGCGCAAAGATCAGGGCGAGTAAGCTGAAAATGGCGATGGTGTCGTTCATTGAAGATCGAAAGATGTAATGCAACGCCCCAGAGAGGATTGCCGGAGTTGCATAGAAATCGCGCTGAAGAAACGTGCTCGGGGTATCGTTCACAAGGATGTCGCGCAGAACTCCTCCCCCTACTGCAGTCAGCAGGGCGAAGAATACCGCGCCCACAAACCCTAAGTTCGCTTCTATTCCTTTGGCTGCTCCCACGAATGCGAATGTTGAAAGCCCAATCGCATCAAGGACAAGCATCCCTTTATTGATTCTGTGGAACTGATTGTACATTATTGAGGAAAACAGCACTCCGGCAAACATTACATAGATATAGGTATGATCGTAGAAATAAAACGGTGTCCGGTTCAAAAACACCTCGCGGATTGTTCCTCCTCCCATAGAGCAGAGAAGCGCACAGATAGAAACGCCGACGTAATCGAACTTCTTTTGCAGCCCTATGTAGGCGCCATATACGGAGAAAGCGAATGTCCCTACAAGATCGAATATATAGAGGTATTCCACAATATCGTTATTTTACCACGAACATTCGTGGCGAAAAGGGGTCCACCCTATTCTAGGTGTGTGCGTTGATTGCCTTGATGGAACGCTGCTCAGGAGAAAGAGCTTGGAATGAAAGAGTGTATCTCTTTTCTGGAAGGATGTCCTTTACGCGGTCTGCCCATTCAACGAATACGACATTCTTCGGGTCCTTAATGATATCGTTCCAGCCGAGGGAAAGAAGGTCCTTGGATCTGTCCAATCGATAGCAATCAATGTGGTAGAGATTCCTGCCTTGAAGCCCTTCGTACCGCTTCATGAGGACAAACGTGGGGGACGTCACTCTATTTTCTACCCCGAGGCTCTCCATCGCGCCCTGGACAAATGTGGTTTTTCCGCTTCCGAGCTCTCCTTCAAGCCCGATGACAAGAGCCCCTTCGGGGGAGGGGGGGTTCATCCATACTTTGACCAAGTTTCGTGCCACCTCCTTGGTCTGCTCTGCAGAAGATGTCTCAAAATGAGTTTCCATTGATTGACGCTTAGAGCCCTATGGGATAAGGTGAAGAAATTCTATGCCTTCTGAAAAATTCCGCAAGCTTCTCCTCTCGCTCAAAGGATTTGCCCCGTTCGTTTCTGAGATCCGCTACGAAAAGAACGGCCAAGACCTTGAACTCTCCCTTTCCCTCCAGGGAAAGGAGCTTGAGGCAAAAGATCTCGCATTCAAACGCGGTTCAACGTCCCCCCATCTCACTATTATTGTAACGGAGAAAGAACCTGGTGAGAAATAACCCATGGAATCTCCAAGGCAGAACATCGCAGGGGACGTACATATAGAGAGCTCGCTACTGGAAGAGCTGCGAGGCCTCTCCCTTCCTGCCTTTGACGCGTTCCTCAAGGAAGCGCTCTTGAAAGACGTGAGCGGATCGCTTGTCGCGCTTTTAGGAGGAGCGATTGCCTTTGAGTCTTCGGACGTTCACATGGAGTCTGAGGAGAACGGGGCCAAAATCAGGTTCCGTATTGACGGACTGCTAGAAGACGTCGCCCATATCACTCCAGAGCACTATCGAGTGCTGCTCTCTCGCATTAAACTTCTTTCTGGGTTAAAGCTCAACGTCGCAGACCGCCCCCAAGACGGCAGGTTTTCTCTCGCCAAAGACGGGCAAGAAATTGAGGTGAGGACATCTTCCCTCCCTTCAGAGCACGGAGAGTCTCTGGTGCTGAGAATCTTAGATCCTAAAAACTTCGTCGCCTTAGAGGACTTCGGATTGCGCGACGACATGCTTTCCTTGTTCACGGAAGAGATCTCAAAGCCTAACGGCATGATCGTGGTGACGGGCCCTACGGGAGCAGGAAAAACAACCACGCTCTACGCCTTTTTACAGAAGATCCAGAAACCGGAATTGAAAATCGTTACCATTGAAGACCCTATTGAATACCATATTGAAGGGGTATCCCAGACCCAGGCCAATCCTGCGAAAGGGTACGACTTCGCTTCAGGACTTCGAGCGATCGTACGGCAAGATCCCGATGTCATCTTGGTTGGAGAAATCCGCGACGGAGAAACGGCCGACATCGCGCTCCAAGCCTCTCTGACCGGGCACCTTGTGCTTTCCACCCTCCATACTAATGAGGCTGCAGGAACCCCAGGGCGCCTGGTAAGCTTGGGAGCCAAACCCGTAAACATAGCTCCGGCCTTAAACCTTGCCATCGCCCAAAGGCTCCTTCGGAAAGTATGCGACAAGTGCTCTGAGAAAAAACCCGCGGACCAAAAAACCCTTGAGCTTTTAGAAAAAGAGCTTGAGAATCTTCCCGCTTCCCTAAAGCCCAAGCTCAGCAAGGCGACCCAGATCCCTCACGCAAAAAAATGCCCGTCGTGCAACTCCACGGGGTACAAGGGAAGAATAGGTGTCTTTGAAGCTATCGCGCTAGATGACGAACTCCGAGAACTCATACTCTCCTCTCCCTCGCTCCCTCAGTTTAAAAGTCTTGCTGTCAAAAAGGGCATGATCCCTTTGCGTCAGGACGGGCTTTTGAAAGTATTGGAGGGATTGACTACAATGGAAGAGGTAGAAAGGGTGACGAAAGAGTAGGAACAAAAAATACTCCTTTTCATGGGGACCAATTTGGTTGTCGGAACACAAATTGTGAAATACTAGCGAGGAATAGCTCAGCATGACCCGTGCTACCCGTCGCTAGTAATCCCGAGGTCCCCATGAAAGGGAATATTCGTTGCAGAACTGCACTATACTATATAATAAATACATTGTCAATCCCCCTTCCCATGAGCGGACATTCACACTTTAAAACCATAAAACGCACGAAAGAACTCGGAGACGCGCAGAAAAGCCGCCTGTTTTCCAAGTTTGCGAACGAACTCACCGTACTGGCAAGAACAGGGGGAGGAGATCTTACTGGAAACCCGCGGCTCCGCGTAGTCGTTGAGAAAGCAAAGGAGGCCCACATGCCTTCAGACAACATTGAACGGGCGATCAAGCGAGGGACTGGAGAGCTCAAGGGATCTCAGTTGGAAGAACTGCTCATAGAAGCCTACGGGCCGGGAGGGTTCGCCATGCTCGTTGAAGCCATCACAGACAGCAAGAACCGCACTCTGGGAGAGATCAAGCAGATACTCTCTCGCCACAATGCAAAGCTTGTCGGAGAAGGGGGAGTGAGATGGATGTTTGATAAACAAGGGGGAGAGTGGGTTGCAAAACCTGAGATGGAGATTGCCATATCTGAGCAGGACCAGAAAGCAGCAAACCTACTCTTTGAGGCGCTGGACGAGAACGATGCGACCCAAGAAGTCTACTCTAATCTAAAGGAAGCGGCATGATCATCCTTGGAATTGACCCCGGAACCGCAACCACGGGATATGGGGTTATCCAACAAAGCACCACTCCAGGGAAAGGACGTCCCTGGAAACATATTGAGAATGGCTGCATTCTCACGTCAAAGACCATGGCACGGGAAAAACGCCTGTGGGTCTTGGAGAAGGAGATGAACAAGCTTTTAAACCTCCACAAGCCAGACATCGTTGCAGTAGAAACCCTGTTTTTCTTCAACAACATCAAGACCGCGATGCCGGTTTCAGAAGCACGTGGGGTGATTCTCTTGTGCATTGCAAAAAAGAATATCCAGTTGAAAGAGTTTGGACCAGCTCAAGTAAAACTTATTGTTACGGGGTATGGAAGAGCGGAAAAAAAGGACATGCAAGAAAAAGTGAAGAGCGTGTTTGGTCTCCGCGAGATCCCAAAGCCAGACGACGCAGCTGACGCCCTCTCAATCGCACTAGCCTGCGCGCGAGCTTTAGAAACCTAGTTTAGTTTTACGAAGTTCCTCTTCCCGACCTGGAGCACAATTCCTTTCCCTGCGCTCACTCTTGAGTTCGGATCTTTTTCAACGATACCGGCTACCTTCACGCCCCCTTGCTCAATAACTCTCCTTGCCTCTCCTTTAGAGGAAGCGAGGTTTGCTTCCACAAGGGCATCTACGAGAGAGAGCTCTTTTGCGCCAAGAGAAACTTCCACGATATCCGTTGGAAGTTCTTTTCTCTGGAATACGTGCTGAAATTCTTGTTCGGCTTCCTGCGCCTTCTTTTCGCTGTGATATTTGGAAACAATTTCTCGCGCGAGTCGCATCTTCAGATCTCTTGGAGAAATCTTCTGTGAGGCAAGGTCCTGTTCCAATTTCTTCACTTCATCCATGGGAACGTCCGTGCACAAGTCAAAGTAGGAGATCATGAGCTCGTCTCGCAACGACATTATTTTCCCATACATATCCTCGGGAGGATCTTCAATGTTCACCGTGTTCCCTGACGTCTTGCTCATTTGTTTCCCATCAAGACCTACGATCATGGGGATGGTGAGTACGAATTTCTCTCTCCCTTTCATTTTCTGCTGAAGCTCTCTCCCCATGAGCATGTTGAACACCTGGTCGGTCCCTCCAATTTCTACGTCAGTATCAAGCGCCACGGAGTCGTACCCTTGGAGCAATGGGTAGAGCAGTTCATGGGTCCACACGGTGTCTCCCTTCGCCAGCCTTCTCTGGAACATGTCGCGCTGGAAAAGCTGGGATGCTGAAACGTGAGACGCGATTCCCAATATATCTTTAAGGGTGAGTTTGAGCAGCCAATCGCCGTTGTATCGCATCTTCACCTTGCTAAAATCAATGATCTTGGAGGCCTGCTTCTTCCATGTCTTCATATTCTCTTCAATCTCCTTCATGGTAATGCTCGGCCTCGCATGCTCTCTCTGGGAAGGATCCCCTGCCAGTACGGTTCCTGTGCCGACCACGAGTATGGCCTCATGCCCTAAGTCAGCGAACTGCTGAAGTTTCCGTAATCCTATGGTATGGCCCAAATGAAGCCTGCCTCCCGTGGGATCAATACCGATGTACACGCGCACCTTCCTCTTCTTCATTAAAGCTTCCAGCCCCTCTTTCAGGGGAAGCACTTGAGCTACTTGTCTCGTAAGAACCTCTTGTATGGTCGTCATTCCGCTATTGTATGCGTCCTAGAGCAGAAAATCAACATTGAAAAAAGCTCGCTGAAATGATACCTTAGAATACGTACATGGTAAAAAAGATCTCTAGGGGCGGCAAGAAATACCCGTTGCAAAAAATAATCCAGGTTACTCTCGTTGGCTGCCTTGTTGCATTTGTTGGGACGGCTGGCCTTTTCTTGTTCTATGCGAAAGACCTCCCTCGCCCCGAAAAGTTCACCGAGCTTTCCTTCGCTCAGTCCACAAAGATATTTGACAGGACGGGGGAGCACCTCCTCTATGAGATCTACGGGGAAGAGAAGCGGGAGAACATCCCTCTAGACAAAGTTTCCCCGCTCCTGAGAGAAGCGATCATATCCGTAGAGGATGCCGATTTCTACCACCACCACGGAATCGACCCTAAAGGAATCCTAAGATCCCTTTTGGTAAACGTAAGATCTCTGGCTCCGGTCCAAGGAGCAAGCACCCTCACCCAGCAACTGGTGAGGACTTCCTTCCTCTCCCGCACGAAAACCGTGGAGCGAAAAGTGAAAGAGCTCATTCTCACCCTTGAGCTCGAACGAAGATATTCAAAAGATCAGATACTGGAGTTTTACCTCAACCAGGTTCCATTAGGCTCCAATGCCTACGGAGTAAGCGAAGGGAGCAAGCTGTTCTTCGGGAAAGTTGCTTCTGATCTTTCCTTGGAGGAATCGGCTGCTATGGCGGCTCTTATTAAGGCGCCTTCCTTCTATTCTCCGTTCGGCCCCCATAGGACAGACCTCTTAGACAGGAAAGACTATGTATTGGACCGCATGGAAGAGAATGGATACCTTACCAAGGAGGAACGGGATGCCGCAAAAAACAAAGAGATTACATTCATGGATCCCTCAGAGAATATTGCAGCTCCTCATTTTTCTTTGGGGGCGGTAGCTGAATTATCTGAAACGTATGGGGAAGATTTTCTCAGAGAGAACGGGTTGCGCGTGAAAACTACCCTGGACTGGGAACTCCAGCAAGCGGCAGAAAAGGCGGTCAAAGAGTTTGCGGAAGCGAATATCGCCTACGGAGCGCATAACGCCGCACTTGTCGCAATTGATCCGAGAACAGGGGAGGTTTTGGCCATGGTGGGGTCCAAGAACTGGTTCGGGGATTCAGAACCCGAAGGCTGTACATCGGGATCTACGTGCGCGTTTGATCCGAAGCTCAATATCGCCACAGCGAGCCCTGGGAGGCAACCGGGATCTGCATTCAAGCCGTTCGTCTACGTCACCGCTTTTGCAAAGGGAAGCACCGAGGATACCGTCGTAGTAGACGAACTCACGAACTTCGGGATGTGGGGCGACGAAACCTACTCCCCGCAAAACTATGATGGGAAGTTCCGTGGTCCCGTAACCTTGCGCCAAGCGCTGGCTCAATCATTGAACGTCCCTGCGGTAAAAGTGCTCAATGATCTGGCCGGGCTCCCAGATAGCATCTCCACCGCGCAAGCAATGGGTATCACCACGCTTGATAAGGGCCCCTCGTTCTATGGCTTGTCTCTTGTGCTCGGAGGAGGCGAGGTGAAACTTCTTGATATGGTTTCAGCGTACGGGGTGTTTGCGAACGAAGGAAAGCGCGTGCCCTCCTTTGATATCCTTGAGGTGCGTGACAGCAAAGATAATGTGCTGGAGTCTCGGAAGAAAACCCCCATCACGGTGCTCCCCGCCGAAGCCGTCTCGCAGATCACTGACATTCTTTCAGATAATGACGCCAGGGCTCCGGTATTCGGAGCGCGCTCTCCTTTATACTTCCCGAATGAGCGCGTCTCAGTAAAAACAGGGACAACCCAGGACTATAAGGACGGATGGATTATTGGATACACGAAAAACATTGTAGCAGGGGTTTGGGTGGGGAATAATGATGGAACCTTAATGAAAAAAGAGCCTGGCGTCGTAGTTGCCGGCCCCATGTGGCACCAATTCATGGATACTGCGATCCAATACTTAAAGGCGAGAACAGAGCCCAAGCCCGAAACCCCTACACCCTGAGAGGCATGATGATATACTGATACCCCTCTTCTTGGACCCCCTTGAGAGAAGCCGGGCCGTCAGAACCATTCATTTTGAATTCTACGTCAGAAGTTTTGATATGGGAGAGCCCATCAATAAGGAACCTCCAGTTAAAAGACGCTTCTCCGCCCTTGCCCTCTATGGAGGCTTGGAGAGTGGAGTCGTTCTCCCCGAACTCGGCGCTTCTTGCGCTCAACTCAATAGCCTTCTTTTTGGGATCGGCAACAACGTGGATCTCCTGTATTTTGTTTGAGAAAATGCTTGCTGCTTTCAGTTGATTGAGAAGCTCTATTTTCTTCGCCTTGATTGTTGTCTGATACTTGCTGGGAATCACGTCTTGATAGTTAGGGTATTCCCCCTCTATGAGGCGGGATATGATCTGGATGCTCGGCTCTGAGGGATTTTGAGGGGCGTGGTAATCAAAGAGCACCTGGTTGGCAGATAATGATATCTCCACCGAAGATGTTTTTTCTGAGAATATGTTCAAAATCTCCCGCGCGCCCTTCTGGGGAAGGATAAAGTGAGCGTCAACCCCGTTCTCTTTTTCTAGGGGGAGAGTTTTCTCTCCGAGGCGGAAGCTGTCGGTCGCCACAACCCGGAGTTCTTTTTGGGAAAACGAGAAGAATATGCCGGATATTTCTGGTCTCGCCTGATTTGGAGAAGCAAGCTGGGCTATTTGCGAAATCCCTTCGCATAAAAGTTGGGCTGGTATAGTAATGGAGAATTTGGGATTTTGGATGGGAGGGATGATGGGGAAGTCGTCTGCCGGGATTGTTTTGAGATTTGCTCTTTGATTTTTCCCTTTTACTAAAAGGGTTCCTTCTTTTGTTTCAAGATCAACTGATTGATCGGAAAGCAACCCCACGAACTGAGAAAGTGCTTTCGATGGTATAACCACAAGCCCTTCCTGTTCGTTCTTTGAAAGTATGGTGTAAGTGACCGCTATTTCTAAGTCCGTAGCTGAAAGCTCAAGCGTGTTTTTCGTAGCTGTCATGAGGATATTATTCAGCACGGGCAAGGAAAGAGACTTGGTTGCTATGCGCTCTACAACCATCAGTCCCTCTTTTAAGTTTTCTTTTAAAACACTTGATTTCATTTCGTATGTAATAATATATTCTTAATTATTATTAGGGTTATTGTTATTGGTGTTGTGGATAGTAAATTGTTTGAGATTAAATACATAGAGAACCGAGGTGTGGAAAATCTGGGGGGAGATGGGGGGAATAAAATAGGTGACGAGTTTGGCGAAAGATTTCCCCCTCCCTATCCACAAAGTGATCCACACTTATCCCCCATACACGCGTTGCCGTATTAATGACAGCTCGTCGGCCAAGGACTCTGACTCATCCAGTTCTTTTGCTATTTTGTCGCACGCGTAAATGGCCGTGGTGTGGTCTTTCCCTCCAAACTTCTTTCCTATGAAAGGGTAGGAGCATTTCAACTCGTCTCGCATTAAAAACATTGCGATCTGCCGGGGCCTTACCACTTCTTTCTTGCGGGATGCTGCGATAAGCTCCCGTTCTTTGAGGTCATAAAACTCAGCGACCATCTGGATTATCTTTCTAGGGTTTACATTAGTGCTCTTGTCCTGGATGACGTTCTTGAGAAACGCCTTGGCTTCCTGCAACGAAGGCTTCTTATTATGGAGGCTTTGGAACGCAAGAACCCTGTTCAGGGCGCCTTCCAGCTCCCGTACGTTTCTTTGGATGTGGGAGGCGATGTACTCGTATATTCCTTCCTCAAATTCAATAGAAAGCTCCTGAGCCTTTGTTTTTAATATAGCTAATCGCGTTTCAAAGTCAGGGTGCCCAATATCAGCTATCATCCCGCCCTCAAAACGTGACCTCAAACGATCTTCGATCGCCGGAATAGCCTTGGGAGACCGGTCCGAGGAAAAAATAATCTGCTTGCCCTGCTCGTACAAGGCGTTGAACGTGTGAAAGAGCTCTTCCTGGGTTTTGTCTTTCCCGGCCAAGAACTGCACGTCATCTATAATAAGGACGTCTGTCTCTCTGTATGCGCTCCGGAATGCGTCCACCTGCCTATTCCTAATGGCGGAGACGACCCCTGACGTGAAACGCTCTGACGAAACATAGCGGATCTTTTTCTGCGGGGATTCCTGGAAGAACTGGTTCCCCACAGCTTGCAGGAGATGGGTTTTCCCGAGCCCCACTCCTCCATACACAAAGAGCGGGTTGTATGAATGCCCAGGATTTTTTAATATTCCTAAGGAAGCTGCATGAGCCAGCTCATTAAAGGGGCCTACGATAAAGTTTGAGAATGTGTACCTGGGGTTGAGGTTGGTGGTCTTATTCACCTTCAATCCTTGGAGCTCAAGCTGGGGTTCTTGCCGGAGGGTTTGCTGGAGGAAAGGAGCTTCTTTTACGAGAGCCTCGGGTTTCCCCACCATGTACCTCACTTCTTTCACTTCTCCGTTCAACTCGCGGATAATTTTGAATATGACCTTGCTGTATTTATTTTCCAGCCATTCTTTAGAAAAGCTGTTCGGGACGCCCACCACAAGCTCCCCCTCCTTATGAGAAAGAATGGACGTGTTTTTAAACCACGTCGCAAATCCTGCTTTTGAAACGTGGAACTGGAGTTGGGCAAGGGTTGCTTGCCAGAGTTCTTGGGTGTCCATGAGCAATATGAGGTATGGGGCCATTATGCCCCATAGCAAGGAACGAAGTCAAAATGGGCGTGAGGCCCGGCGTTCTGTTGAAAACCTGGGGAAAACATGTTAATGTAAACACCATGAGTCTAACCTATAATCCTAAAAAGAAGAAGCGGAGGAGAACCCACGGGTTCTTAGCGCGCAAGAGGAAAAAGGGCGGAAGAGTCCTTTTGAGCAGGCGGAGAAAGGGGAGGAAAGAGCTGGTAAGGGAATAGCCCATGCTTTCCAAGCCCAACCGTCTTGTCAGGCAGAGGGATTTCACCGCGCTTTTCGACAATGCGAAAAGCTTCCAAGGGAGAGAACTCGTCCTCAAGGTCTACGCAAAAGGAGGGAAAGGAGTGAGGATCGGAGTGATCATAAGCAAGAAAAGCGCAAAGAAAGCGGTTATGAGGAATCGTCTCAAGCGCCTGATCCGGGAAACGATGCGCGCATTCGTCCCGCTTTTTCCAGAGGGGACGGACATTGCCGTCATAACGCGCCCCGGGGTTGAGCGGGTTGAAGAGAAGCAGATTCTTTTCTCCCTCCGCCAGCTCGCAGAAAAAGCCCTGCGCTATCAATAACCAGCCTACCTATGGACATTATTTCTTCAGCATTCCATTTTGCGGTATATCAGCCTTTGGCTACAACCCTCCTGTTTTTGTATAATGCGACCCCGTTGCACGATTACGGAGTCGCAGTGATTCTTCTTACGCTGCTTACCCGGCTTCTTTTGTATCCCTTGAACACGCAGAGCATTAAAGCCCAGCAGAAACTTTCCCAGCTCCAGCCAAAACTCAAGGAGCTGCAGAAAACAATATCGGACAAAACAGAGCAGGCGAGAGCTACTCTCGAGCTCTATAAGAAAGAAGGAGTGAATCCTTTGAGCTCGCTCCTCCCCATCCTTATCCAGCTTCCTTTGCTGATTGGGCTGTGGCAGCTGTTTACCGCTCCTCCTCCAGACTCTATAAGCCCCATGTTCTTGGGGATTGTAAATCTTCAGGCCCCCCACTTTGTACTGGCTTTCGGAGCTGGTGTCGCCCAGTTCTTCCAGGCAAAATATTCCACGCCGTCTAAGGGAGGGAGTCAGACGATGCCGGCTCCCCTCCTGTTTTTCTTCCCTGTTTTCACGTTCCTCATCCTTTCTTCCCTGCCCTCTGCTTTAGGGCTCTATTGGTTTTCCTCCTCAGTATTTGGTATTCTGCAGCAATGGATCGTGACCAAAAAGCTCCAATGACCAAAGAACAGTTAGCTACAATTGAAGAGGTTGCCCAAGAGTTCTTCAGCCAGCTTGAGGTTGTGGGCGACATGGACGTGACCTCTCCGGCAGAGAATACAGCATCTATAGCTCTCACCATTGAGAACCCCGGGATGATTATCGGAGAGAACGGACAGACGCTGCTGGAGATCCAGCACCTGCTCCGCCGCATTCTGCAAAAGCGCATGAATATGCAATTGCCCCCTCAGGTGGCGCTTGACGTAAATAACTACCGGAAGGCGAAAGAAGAATATTTAAGGACAATGGCCAAGGAAGCAGCTGACGAAGTTCTCCTTCTGAAAAAAACCAAGGAGCTTCCTCCGATGTCATCGTTTGAACGCAGGGTTGTCCACGAGGAGATAGGGAAACGAGAAGGGCTGTCTTCAGAGAGTATAGGAGAAGGAGAAGACCGGAGAGTTGTGATCAAAGTCCGGTCACTCTGAGGCCTCTGCCCGAGCTTTCCGTTCCAGGATGTCTTTCGGAGACGTGGTGACGATCTCGTGTTCTCTGGGAGAGGCGACTACTTTTACCGCAACATGTTTCTGCCCGGCAAAGAATATGCCTTCCCCGAGCTCTGTTTCCAAGAGGAGAGATTTTTCTGCACCCGTAAGGTTGAACGCTTTTTGTACAAGATCAATGGTAGCCGGCGACTGCTTGAGCAGGAGCTGCATGGAGGAGTTCGTGATGATGGGTTTTCCGTATTCTGACTTCATAAAGTCCCCTACATCCTGGGTGATGGTGGTTACTCCCAGATAGTATTTCCTTGCTCGCTTTGCCATCCCATAGAGGAACGAGGCTCCGTCGTCTGATCTCATGATCCACCAGGCCTCATCCACTACGAGGATGCGCTTTTTTAATTCAGACCGCACTTTGTTCCACACGTACCGCATGATCATGTACATTGCCAAAGGCCTCAGCCCTTCTTCCATGTCGCGGATTCCAAACACCACGAGTTTGTTGTTCGTGGTGATGTTAGAGGTCTGGTTGAAGAAGGAAGCATAGGTTCCTTTGGTGAATTTTCCCAATCTCCTCACTAAGGAGTCTGCCCCCTCCATGGTCTGGAGCACTTGTTCCAAGTCGCTCATGAGAGGGGTTTTTTCGTTCCAGGTTGCAGGGCTAGAAGTTGCGGTGATATCTTTTGCCGCATAGGTTTCAGTAAGAGCCCTGTCCATAATCGCGTCTTCTTCAGGAGTTAATCCTCCGAGCATCAACCGCATCAATCCCACGAGGTTGATGATGTTGGACCTTAAGACGTCGTCTGCCGACTCATCCTCCCTGGGCATAGGAAGGTCGAAAGGATTGACATGGTTTTCAGAACTCAGAGAAATATCAAAGAATGATCCGCCCGCAGCTTCAGCTAAAGGTTTGTACTCGTTTTCAGGATCAAGAACAATGACGTCAACTCCGGTCATGACAGACCTCAATATCTCCAGCTTCACGGCGTACGATTTTCCAGAGCCGGACTTTGCGAAGATAACTTCATTGGCGTTCTCTAGGCTGAACCTATCGAACAGGATGAGAGAATTGTTGTGCCGGTTGATCCCATACAGGATTCCTTCGCTGGAGCTTAAGTCAAAGGAAATAAAAGGGAATATGGAAGACAGCGGCCCCGTGTTCATGGTGGTGTGGATCTGCAAAAGGTCTAACCCGTATGGGATTGCTGAGTTGAACCCTTCCTTCTGCTGGTACAGGGCCGGCTTGATGTACAAGAGCCTGGATTCAAAGATAGATCTCAGTTGCGTTTTTATTCTCAGAAGATCTTCTGACGTCTCCCCGTAAATAGTGAGGTAGAGGCC
Organism: bacterium; assembly: GCA_030647175.1. GTDB lineage: Bacteria > Patescibacteriota > Minisyncoccia > Minisyncoccales > UBA10102 > JAUSJU01. The sequence goes on from JAUSJU010000058.1 coordinate 23,251, forward strand.
GAGGCGGAACATCTTTTCCTGCGCTGTTTGCAGACGGTCTCGGAGAGTCTCAAGGTCTTGGAACCCGGTCTCCAAAGACGGGTCTCTCACCATGCCCTTTACCTGGCCTTCAAGGATCTCAGACTCCACCTCAGTCACCTTCCTCCTTAGCTGTTTTAACACCATAGAGGTATCTACAGGATGGGCGAACATGGAGATGTCCATGGGGACATCCATGTTGATGACCGGGGCCAGCCAGCCTGCCGTGAGGTATCTCGGGTAAGAGAACACGAAGAAGGAAACAGCAAGCCTCCCTCCCACATCAAGGTATTCAGACTCAATCTTCACCACCGCGGGAGCAATGATATCCTTTGCGGTGATGACGTCCTTTTCAAAGAGTTTCTCCGCAGACTTGGGGACCACCTGTTTTTTGAGAAATGGGAGTTGCATAGTTACCTGAATATTTCAGGAGGGATATCCGGATAGTACCCGATCTCAGCTTCTTTAGGGTGGTGCCAGCCCCACATCATTTCCATGAGCTCCTCGTTGCTCAGAGGGGCTGTTTTCAGTCCTACTCTGCGCAGTCCTAGGGCGACGAACTCCATGCGCTGCCAGAGCTGGAATTTCATGCGCTCAAACTCTTCCTCTGACATCTCGCCCGAAATCTTTGGAGCTTGGAACCCCTTCCGCTGTTCCATGGGTACGGTCTCAATGAGAGAAAAAGGGACTACCACGAAGAAGTTCTTTGCCATGATAGAAGCTCCCTGGATGAGTTGTTCCACAAATTGCCGGTAGTCTTGAGTGAGAGAGCGCATGAGATCGTTCTGCTGCTTCCCGTCCAGGTCCCTCAAGTAGTCCAGGTATCCTGTGATGTTGAGGCGCCGCGACTGGATGAGGATTTGGAGGGAGAAATCAAGAGAATTGAGGAAATTCTGGAACTGGAAAATGGTGGCATCCTGCTCCTCTTCTGATTTCAAGGCGAAGTTCTGGGCAGAAACCAGCATCACTCCCCGTATGGTCTTGTTTTTCAATACAAGAACGCCTTCCCGTATGGTTCCTATCTCAAGAAAATCTTGTGCTGATTGAGGCATAGTTATCTCCCGTCGAGCTTGCTCGACAGGCTCTTTAATTTGCTTTCTCTCGTAAGCGAAAGTTGTTCTGCGGTGAGATCTGGCATCGGAACTTCCTGGCTAGGTCCCGAAATGATGTTTGAGGCCCTCCCCTTTTTCCAGACGTATGTTTTTGTTCCCATAGTGAAGGAGAGGAATCCGATGATAAGGGAAGGGAGAGATCTTCCGCTCATGCTGAAAAAAGCGAGAGAAGCCCCAATACCTACGACCAAGATTGTTCCTACAATAAATAAGGTGAATGGAAGCGTGAAATACATGACGAACGCAACAGCTCCCGCCGCTCCCACATAGAGGAATTGGCGGAATGTTAAGGGTCCTACGACCCGAGCTTCTCGTTCAATGAATTGGGGAACTTGGAACTGCATAGATTATGGGCAAGGGATGCTGAACCAGCCGTGCTGAAGGCCCGTCCAATTGGCCACGCCGACCACGACAAAGAAGAAATCAATGGCAAGCCAGCCCCCATAGAGGATGATGAGGGCTATGATCGTGTCCTTTATGATCGCCTTTCCTTTATCAAGAGACCCCGGGCTGCCCGCTGACACTAAAAACATGAACCCTCCTGCCAAGAACATGATTACAGCTACTATCGGTATCAATCCTCCGGGTGGTACAAACAAGAAATTCAAGATGTTGTTGCCCAAGACGAAGAAATGACAGATTCTACAACTCTCTGCCCTCGAGTCATATAAGGAATCGTTATTCAGGTCATACCCGCAGGCAGGGGCTAGCTGCGCGTGCGCCTGGAGGAACGGAGTTCCGAGAGAAACCAAAAGCAGGAGAAGAAAGAACGAGGCGTTTCTTTTTGTGAGCAGGCTACTCTTCATCTATTTTTTCAAGGTAAGTGTCTGATTTTCTCGGTCGTCCCCTTTTTGGAGTTTCGGGCTGGCGGGCTACTTTTGGAGCCTGTTCTTCAAGAGCAGCAGTAGCGGGGGCCCGGCTAGGGGAAGGCTTTCCTTGAACGATTATATGGATCTGGCTCAAGCTCTCTTTCACAGGGAAGAATATGAATCTATTGATTTCATGAGCAAGCTGAGATAGAGCATCTTTTTGCAAGCCAACTTTTTTCTCTATTGCACCGGGGAAATCTTCGGGCATTAATAAGCCCATCAATACGAGCCCTGCGTCAGCTGCAACCTCTCCTACCCGCGCGTCGGTAATCCCTTGTTTTTCACAGGCCGTCCGTATGGCATCCGCAGTTTGTACGGAAAAGATAGCTTCCTGAAGCTCATCCGGAAGTTTTTCATACGTCTGTTCTAATTGTTCCTGCGTGTATTCTGCCATACCGATATTATATCAGCGCCAGTAGGGGGCTACAAGCGAACCCAAAACAAAGGGTTGACAGATTCCTAGTTATTATGGTATAGTTGTACTTAGAACCCTCACAAAAGCATATAGAGAATAGAAAGGATGTGGCTATCATGGGAGGAATCTTCGCTGTAGTGATACAGTGGATTGTAAGTCATTACTCTTTCCTGGCAACAGGAGCGGGTATTGTCATCGTGGCAATAGGAGCACTATCTTTAGTGCTTATAGCGCCGGCTATGTTTACCGGGGGGATTGAGGCGCCTGGATTATTCCCGGCCCCCACCATCCCTGGCGGATTTTCCGGGGTTCCTCTGCCCGGATTCGTAACTGGGCTTCCAGAACCCGCGGATTCCTTAACCAGGATTACTATCCTGTTAAGCACCGTAGTTGTTCTATGGCGTTTCGTTGCACGCAACATATTCGTTATAGTGCATCAGGAGAACAGGGCTGTGATTGAGAGGTTCGGCAAGTTTAACCGAGTCTTGAAATCCGGACTGTACTTTATTCTACCCTTCGGGATAGAGGAGGTGCGAGTCAATATGCCCGTATGGCAGATGACGATGCCGCTTTTTCCATCCTCAATCCAGATTGATTTCAAGGATGGAGGCAGCGCCGCACCAGTTGGCGCGGAAGCATGGCTTCGTATCTTTAGTCCAGACACGGAATATTCCGTTGACGGCGACACGCCGCGCAACGGGGTGTTCAGGGCTCTGTACGGGGTTGCAAATTGGCGTACGGCAACACAAGCCGCAGCCGAGCACGCTCTTCGCGGATATCTTGGGACTCAACTCCTCGAAGACATACTGCAGACAACGGATGCTCAAACAGGATTCGATCTGCTGACTCTTCTGGCTCAACACCAAGGAGATGAGCTAAAGAAAGTATTCAGAGGTTTGGGATTTGAAGTATTGCGCATTACCGTGCAAGATTTCAATCTCGGTCCCGAGGTTCTTGCAGCAAGGCGCGGAGTCATGGAAAGCCAGCGACAAGCAGATGCCACCATCTTCCAGAGAAGGACACGTTCCCAGGAAACGATGGGTGCGGTGGTCCAGATGGTAGCCGATGCTGTCGGGAAGACGTATGAGGAAACTCAACAATGGCTTGCTCAGCATCCTGAACAGTGGCAACAGGTGATCGATCTGGCCACGAAGCTAGTCTTGCGCCAGATGAGTGTCGACGGGAAAGCTCTTCATCACTTCGTCGTCGAAGGATTCGAGCCTCTCGTAGGAGGGATCTCCACTATCGCCGAGTTGATTCGAGGTGGAACAGGTCCTACGGCGCAAGGCAACGGCGGTACAGCGCCTGCTATTACCACAACCGGCGCACAGCCTGTGGCCACCCCTGCCTAGTAAAAGGTTCGGATGGAAAACGTCGGTGCAAGGACGCGCCAAGAATAATAGCAACCACAGCATTCGCACAAGGTTGCTTCCAGGGCGAGCTTTATACAAGCTCGCCTTTTTATTTTCTATGCTTCTCCTCTTCCCATCCTGGTATATGCGGTCCGCACTTCGTCGTCAGTCATAGCGTTTATCTGCTCATTGGTGCGTCCTCCTCTCTGGAAGAGCTCTCTTCTCAGGAGAGCTGTATTGTTTCCTCCTGCAGCTTCTCTGAATCTACTTCCTGCTCCGGTATCAGGAGAAGACGCTTGGCTGCGCCGACTTCCTTCGCCAGTATCAGGAGAGACAGAAAGAGTTTCCCGAGATGCGGAAGCCGTAGATGGAGCGGAACCTCTTCTTGCAATCACCTGCTCCATTCTTTGGATTTGTCCTTGTATGTCTTGGTTTACCTGTTTGAATTTCTGCACCTCCTTCATCATTTCTGGCTCGCTAGCGTAGTATCGTTCATTTTCAAGGGTGCTAATTTTCGAGTCGTTTTCTGCAACCTGGGTCCGCATTCTTTCGATTTCCTGGTTGAGCTCAGGTATTGGTCTCCGATAATTTTGTACATACTCTTTCAGCCCATCTTCTGTAAGGTTTCCGATAGATTTGACTCCAAGGCCTCTTGCAGTGGAACTCGTAGACCAAGTTAATATATCTTCTGCGTCATTCCCCACAAACCAATCGGGTCCGAGCGACTGAACATAGTTCCAGATAGCTTGTCGGTCCGTTCTTTTCGCACGGCGGAGTAGTCCCGGCATAACGTCGGAGCCTTTCTCCTTCATAATTTTATCAAGAGTTTCTCTTGAAAGTTTTTGCGCGGCCTCTGTTTTCTCTTTATCAACCTCATCATCACCGTTCGCATCTTTTTTCCCGGTATATATTTTTATTTCGGGGTTGAGATACTCAGCAAGAACTCGATCATTCTTGAAGTCATCGTCAGAAAGCTTTTTTAGGGTGCTTTCCTGTTCTTTCGCTCCTACACCAAGCGCATCCATTTGTCCCACGAATGCTTTGGATATAGATCTGCTTACATGAGGGCCCCGGCTCCAAGCAGCCTGGTAGACTCTCTTCAGATCTCCCATATTAAGCCGGCCCGCTTTAATTGCTGTATTAAGGTCGTCAACATCGTTATTTCCTATTAGTCCATTAACCAAACCGATTGCCTTATTCATACCTGCAAGGTTGCCTGTTCCGAGGGTAGCGATCAATTCGTTAATCAAGACCTCTGGGTTCTTGCCAGAAGCCGCTGTCTTTGCCTTAGCCATTTCCACATCGTCAAGCGCTTGCATTTGAGCAGTAGGCTTCATTAACGCAGACCCCAACATTTGAAGCGCTCCTCCAGGAGAGCGCACCGCATACTTGAGTGTTCCTCCAAGAAGGGGCACGTTCTGGACCCCTTGAGGAATTTTTTCTGCCAGGCTCGTCTGATACCCTCCAAGGCGTTGAAGCCCTTTTCCTACCTTATCCGAAATAGGGGCACCCACTCTTCTCCAAGCAGAACTTCCCAGGATCTGAGCTCCGCTTTTTGCCTTTCCAGCCATCCATTCTGGCGCATTCATGCCGAACGAATGTGATTTTATGGCGTTGAATCCCATGGCGTTTGACTGCAGTCCCATGAAGAAGCCGATCAAGAGCACGATGTCAGCTATGATGAAGGGTATGACCTCGTTGAATATGTTCGCCAACCCTCTTACAACAGGCAGATTCCCCGTTTCAGGGAGCTGAGAAGTAAACCCTCCCTTGGCGGCAAGCGCGATGGTATGATCTCCGAGCCAGAGGAAGAACGCCGCAAAAATCCCAACCGTGGACCACTCGATAAATTGGTCGAACCACTTGGTAAAGAATCCTTTGGTCGCGGGGAGTATGAGGGATATGAGAGCTATGGGAGAAAGGATGACAAGAATCCAGATCATCACTTTTCGTACGAAGAATAGGGTGGCGTAGAAAAAGAAGATTACGGCGGTAAGTATATTAAAGAACCCGATCGCCAATATTTTTGCCAGGAAAGCAGGGAAGTTAGAATTCCCGGATGAACCGCTGATGATTGCGTCAAGGTTGGACCCTACGCTCGTGAGCACCTGAGTTCCCAAGAGCCCTTCCAGAAAGAAGTTCATGACAATGTTCGTCGCATCAACGACGAATCCCATAAGGACGGGTGCGAAGTTGATGAGAACCGCTATGGCGACCAGGCGAGGAAGCGCCTTTTTCGCCTCGTAATCTCCGAGCCGCAACGCGGTACCAAGACCGATGAAAATAAGGATGAGCACCAAGAGCATGTTCGCAAAGTCGCGGACGATGGGCCAGGCCACATCAATAACGCCTCCTGTAGTATAGGGAACTCGGATGAATTGCGGATCAATGGATTGCTGGAGCATTAAAGAAGACATGAACAGCAGGCCAGTAGGGATCGCCAGCATGATTCGCGAGAATATCCACCCTATTGCGTCGGGGATGATCTGGCCGAGGCTTCCGATGAATCCGAACACATCTTGTTGAGCGGATGCAACGTCAACAGGCACCACAAAGGCAGTAATGAGCATTAAGCTCAATGGGAATACTCCGTACTTTTTGATGGTGTTGAGGTTCATATTACTTCACTACTTGGAGCGAACAGCAGAAGAAATTATTTGTCTGGCACTGCTGTTGGGCGTCATTGAGGATTTTTAGATATTTTGCTTCCTGGCAGGAATATATGGCATCGGTCCGCTGAATGATCTCTCCTTCGGAAGTCTGCTGGTTTACCGGAGTCACGCAGGCCTGGAGGGCGCGGCGGACATCCGCCAATGCATTCATGATATGCGTCCTTTGGGTATTGGGGAGGCACTCTTTGGGGCATCCCTGCCCCGCTCCTCCGGGCCCGCCGCACCCTGCAGGACAGTTCTTTATCAAAGAAGAAGGGGCTGGAACTTTCTTCCCAAGAAGGTCTTTGATCGCGTCATTCTCTTGTTGTACCTGGCCGTAGTACCCGTTTACCCCGGCAATCCTGCTTTCAACTTGGCTTTTTGCGTCCGTTGAAAAGGGTTGTCCGGTGCACGAGTTCGTTATGCAGGAACATCCGCCCTCTTTCGAACATACGGTAGTGCAAGAGCTCGTGCAGTTTTGCACCTTGGCCTCGCTCTCCAGATCTGTCAGAAGTTTAGACTCCTTGATCTGGGCTTTTGCCGAGCTCGCTATATTGAAAAGCGAAGTCAGAAGCTGTTGATGAAATTTATCTGCTTCGTCAACCAAGGTTCCTGCGGGAATCTCTTTATCTAAGCATATGAGTTCCACCTTCTGGGCGAGAGCTTCGTCAATGAACGTCGTTCTTTGATTATACCCAAAGCCGATGAAAATCAAAACAGCAAAGAAGAAAATGGCGGAAGTTGTGTAAAGGGGTTGTTTCATGCCAGGGATCATTCTGCCGTTATATTCACGCCGATATTAGCTTCTACGTATGCGGCAAGGGTGCTATTCGCATCTTCTAGTGCCTTTTTCTTTTTTGCCAATGCTGCTTTGTCACAGGGCTCTCCGGTGCATTGAAGAGCAGAACACGAAGGAGCCCCGCCACAATGAGGAATGACCGTGTTTCGGGAACAACTGCATCGATCAAGCTCGTCTTTGTATGCTTGCGCCTTATCTCGAGCATCTTTGGCAAGATCTTCTGCTTGCTGCGCGATAGAGGCTAACTGAGCGAGCGTCCGCTCATCCATAACGCGCTCAACGAGATCTCCCGCGGGGACCTCCAAGAGCTCCGAACCCACTTTCTTCTGTTCAGTTATCGGCTTGCATATTTTCGCGCAGAACCCTTGGGTCGGATTTGAACAATCGCATGGCGTGATCGGCGAAGCGGGTTTTTCAAGCCGCAAAATATTAAGCTGCGGATTAATGGTGCCCAGCAAGAGCGAAGATCCCAAAAGGACGAGGATCCCTATTACCGCTCCAGAAATTCTGCTTCGTGCCGCGGTCTGCGAAGCCACATTTCCTCCGGAGGTTAAATATTGGACGCCTCCAAGAACCACAGAGCCCATGGCAATAAACCCGGAAGCCGTGATGAGGAAGTAGTACAGGTAGAGAATGAATTCAGGAAGCGTTGGCTGGAGCGTGAGCCGTACGCCATTAGGAAGCGTAGGATACTGGATCTCGGTACCTTGGGCGAACGCAATACCGCTGGGCAAGAGCAAGGCCAGAAGAAAAAGTACGCCCAGATGCTTACTGATAGAACGCATAGAGATAGTTTGTGCTGAATCTATTGATTACGTCGCTTGCGAGGAACGCCGCCTCCCCTCCTCCGATGTATGGATCCTGGAAATAGAGGCATGTATCGGTGACGCCTCCTATGGTGCATCTCCCAATTCCTTTGATCAGAGAGATGTGTCCGTACGTACAGTTCAGCGGACCGCTAAACTTGAAGCAGCCGAAGGATCCAACGATTGGATGCCCCTCCTTTAGATGCTCTTCAATGGCAGAGAAGGGGATACTAGCCTGATACCCTATTCCATATTGGTCATATGCGAACCTTGCCAGGTTAGGGAGGGAAGATCCGAAGCCGCAAATGTATTCAATCCCTCCCCTGACCGCTTGCGCGATCGTTGCGGGAGTGATGTTCTCGCCGAAGTATTTCAATACCATTGCAATGCTCGTGATTCCGCAGCCGCCTTCCTGCATAGAATTTCCTGCGCTGCACTGGTCAATGAGCTGTCGTGCCCACGAGGAGTCTGTTTGAGAGAAAGGAGGGATATTGAGCATGGTTGCGTCTGTCGGGACCGGGATCGGGCCAAAGTTTGGAGGAACGCCTGCTCCTCCTCCGGGAGGAGTGACAAGAGGATAGTTTTGCGGGAGCAATTCTCCACCAACCCCGTACACTTTATCTATTACGTGTCGATCGAGCACGGTATCAATGTAAAACGTAAGAGGGTCGTTTCCTGTGGCAGGTATCAGTTGTCCCATGGCTCTGAATGTTTTGATGTCAGCTTTCTTCCCTCCGGCATTGAGCAGAAGCTGGGAAAGCTCAAGATACTCGTCGTAGTTGATCGGCTGTATCGCTTCCTTGAGCACGATACCCACAGACCCCAAAGAGCCCCCGTCCCTCATATATTGGATTACCGTTTCAGCGTTCGCTGAAGTCGTTAAAGGAAGGGAAAGGAAGAAGAGTATGGCAAAAACAATTTTCTTCATATCAACTCTTGAGTTCAAAATATACGAGCATAGTCCAGAGAGGGAGGGCGCTGACGCCTGGAATGAATTCTCCTAAAAATGTTCCTATCCTCCCCAGCCATTTGAAGTTTCGAACCATGGGCTTTCCTCCTTTCCCGAGCTGCTGAGGACGTTTCCCCCGGACGAGAAGCCATAGTCCTACAACGCATATGCCGGTGATGTCGGTTACGACATTCACTCCAGGGATGATGCTGAGTACGTCAATAATTCCCGCAATGAAAAGCATTATGATTCCTTCCGGAGTCAGTATGGCTCCGAATCCTTTGCTTTGCCCTTGCTGAGTTTCAGCATTCGCTTGCTGGTTTCTTTGCGGCGCTTGATTTGTTTGAGGTTCTTTCTGCTGTTCTTCTGGCATTACTGCATTGTATACCATTTCACCACCCTCATCCAATCAGAAAGAGAAAGAGTTTCTGCTCTCCTTGCAGGATTGATGTCTAGAGACTTAAGTGATGTGGAAATAACCCCTTTTGGCATTGCAAGCTTTTTTGAAAGGTTGTTCTGGAGCTGCTTTCTTGGCTGGGAAAACCCTGCTTTCATCACGACAAAGAATGCGGAGGCAAGAGATTCTTCTTCAGGGGAAAGAGACTTGGGAATGATGCGTATAATGGCAGAATCCACCTTGGGCCTTGGCCAGAACGCCCCGCTTTTCACGTATGAATGAATCGTGGAATCTGCATAGAACTGCACAGAAAGCGCAAGAATGCTCATATGGGGGGGCTTCGCGCATATTCTCTGGGCAACCTCTTTCTGAATGAGGAGCGCCAAGATGCGGGGCCTCGGAGATTCCCCGAGAAACTTCCGCAGCACGGGACCCGTAATGGAAAACGGGAGGTTTGAAACCACCTTGTAGTCCTTGAAAGGGATAGGGGTTTTTAATATGTCCCCTTCCAGAATCTCAACGTTCCGAAGGTCAGCAAGCTCTTCCTTGAGAGAACGGGCCAACCCCCGGTCTTTCTCAATGGCGAGCACCTTTTTTGCCTTTTCGGCCAATTCTTTCGTAAGCACGCCAAGACCAGGCCCTATTTCAATGACCGTATCCTCTTTTTGGAGATCAGCTGCCTTGATGAGCTGAACTATGGGGCCCTGGGAAACCAGGAAGTTCTGACTGAGGCGTTTTTGCGGGGTGAGCCCCTTGTTCTTGAGCGTTTCTTTGATTCTTTGTATTGAAATGGGTTCCATAGGGGGTGTGGATAGGAAGCTTGACTTTGGGTCTGGAAAAGCCTATTCTGTATACTGTTATTGTATATGAGCCAAGGCCAAGGAGAAAACTCGCATAGAGGGGATTCCAAAGCACAGCTTCTCTTTATTATACCGCTTATCGGTATTTTTTTGTCGGGGTTGGCGTTCGGAGGGGGTACCACGGCTTCCTCTCTGCCTTCAGCCCAGCTTTTAGGGCAGGTTTCGGCATCTCAGGCTCCTTTGCCTGAGGATCCCCAGCTCGTTCTCGTGGGAGACAACGCGCTTTCTGCCTTTTCTCCGCCCGTAGCAGTCACCTCCAAGGTATTGGGAGCCATCATGGGACAGCCTGATGACGGAGAAGCTTCTATCATAACCTATGATGCGGAACAAGGAGACACCCCTGCTTCTGTCGCAGAGCGCTTCGGAATCTCTTTGAACACCGTTCTCTGGGCAAACGACCTGACTGCGTCTTCTGTCTTGAAAGAAGGGAAAGAGCTTCTCATTCTTCCTGTCTCAGGAGCTTTACACATGGTGCGCTCTGGAGACACGCTATCTGAGATCGCCACGTGGTACAAGGGGAGCTCAAAGGAGATATCTGAGTTCAACAACCTGGATTCCGGGAAAATCTTTGCAGGAGACATAGTCATCATTCCAGGGGGTACAAAGCCAAAATCTTTGCCTTCAGGGCGCCTTGTGCCCTTGGCCAACTCCTACTTCATCTGGCCTATTCCTGCCCCGCACGTCATTACCCAGGGACTGCACCCTTTCAACGCGGTTGATATGACCACGGGATCATGCGGGTCTCCCGTATACGCTGCAGCCGGAGGGAACGTGCAGAAAACAGGGTATTCCTCTGTCGGCGGGAACTACGTCCGTATTCTCCATCCCAACGGGGTTGTGACGTACTATGGCCACCTTTCAGGACTTGCCGCATCTACAGACTCCAGGGTTTCCCAGGGCCAGATCATCGGATACATAGGGAACACGGGACACACCGTAGGAGCTACGGGATGCCACTTGCATTTTGAGGTCAGAGGAGCTGCCAATCCGTTCGCCAGGTAGGGATTACGAAATCTTGGCGCAATTGACGCACGTCCGAGCTTCGGGGAGCGCAAACAGGCGCTCTTTTTGAATCTCTTGAGAGCACTTTTCGCATATCCCGTATGTTCCCGCAGGAAACTTCTCTAAAGCGTTCTGCACGTCTTGCAGCGTCTTTTCAAGGCTCTGCTCTACGGGAAGGCGCGTGGAGTATTCTTCTACTTCGTCAGCGGCTTCTTCTTCGTTCCCTTCGGGAGTCCTGGGGTATCTTGTGTCCCAGTCCCCTTTCGTCTTTAGATCTTTAGAGGCAAAACTAGAGAGCTGTTTTTCCAGCTCTTCTTTTTTCTTGCGCAGCGCTTCCTGCAGGTCGGTTTTTATTTGTTCGTCCATATGGTGTTATTGAGTTGATATATTGTCTATGAGAGCTTTCATGCTTTCTAAGGATCCGGTTACCAGGAGGCGGTCTTGCAGTAGGGCGTATACGAGACCAAAGTCATTGTTGGACAGCGTTTGGTACCTGATGGAAACTTGTTGATACAGAGTTGTCCTGAAGAACGAAATGTACCCTTCACCCTTTTCTCCCATGATACCAAAGAATTCCGTTGTGTCACGCTCTAAAGTGGGCTCCCACGACTTCATGAGAACAGCCGCCTGTTCTGCATTCTGGACCTTTGTCACGAATCCCAGGCGATTCTTTGAATTTGTAGCATACAGAAACGGCGTCGTAGTTTCTTCAAGCAAGGGCCCGAGTCCTTGGAGCGGGAAGATGAAGAATGCTCCGAGAAAAGTTTGCGTTGACGCATACTCCCCCCCGTTCTTCAAAAGGATTCTCGTAAATCCTGGAGCAAGGGTTTCCTGCAATGATTGAGAGAGGAGGTCTGGGATCTGGGAAGCATCCGTATACTCTACAAGAAGGGAGTTCTGCTCATGGATGAGCGATTCCGGAGGAAGGGCGGGCTGCGCAGGAATTTGTTCTTGCTGCTGCCCTTCCGGCGAAGGTCCTTGCTGGGAAGATCCTTTTTTCGAGAGGACGTAGTATCCCAGAGCTATGAGGTTGGCGACAAGGAACAAGGTGATGCTTGCGACGACCACTCGCACGACTATTTTCTCAAGCAGCGACTGGGGTTTGTGCTGAGGAGGGATCAGCACGACTTTTTCCGCACCTGGTTCCGTCCCGCTTTCTTGAAGGGCAGGAAGAGGAGTTTCTTGCTGGGGCTGCGCTTTCTTTCCCGTCTGAAGTTGAACGATATGTTCGCGCTCGTTCTTGGCCTCCTCCTCTCGGAGACGCGCCATATCTTTTGCCATGGTGCGGATATCCTCCCTATGGAGGAACTCCAGCTTTTCACCTGTTTCTTCCATGGACTTATTGTATCAGGTTTTCCCTGACGCGCCACGCTATGAATTTTTTGCCTGCTTGAGCGAGAGGCTCACTTTCCCCTGACCGTCTATCTTGAGCACTTTTACCGGAATCACGTCCCCAACTTTTACCACGTCTTCCGTGCGGGCGACGCGGTGGGGAGCTAGCTCTGAAATATGCACCAACCCCTCCTGTCCCGGGAAGATCTCAACGAATGCTCCGAAGGCCAGGGTGCTTACCACTCTTCCCTGGTAGGTTTCTCCGATGACGGGCTCTCGCATCATGTTCTGGATCCACTCTAACGCTTTCTTGGCGCCTTCTTCCTTGATAGAGGTGATGAATACCTTTCCGTCGTCCTCCACGTCAATTTCCACTTCGCATTCTTCCGTGATCTGGCGGATCATTTTTCCTCCTGGCCCTATGAGTTCCCCGATCTTCTCTCTGTTGATCTGCAGTATGTAAATGCGGGGCGCCCATTTGGAAAGTTCTTTGCGAGGTTCTGGAAGCACTCTTGAAATGACCTCGTCCAATATGGTGTGGCGCGCTTTCCTCGCTGCTTCCAATGCATTCTTGAATATTTCTTCGGTGATACCTTTTACTTTCACGTCCATCTGGATGGCGGTGATTCCGTCTTTGGTGCCTGCCACCTTGAAATCCATGTCTCCATGGTGGTCTTCCGGCCCTTGGATATCGGTCAGTATTTTATAGTCTTCAGAGTTTGGATCAGTAAGCAGTCCTACGGAGATTCCCGCCACCGGTTTTTTGATGGGGACTCCTGCGTCCATGAGAGCCAAGGTCGCAGAGCATACAGAAGCCATGGATGTGGAACCGTTTGAAGACAAGCATTCGGTTACGATGCGTATGGTGTAGGGGAACTCATCTACGGTAGGGATCACGGGAAGCAATGCTTTTTCAGCCAACATTCCGTGCCCAATCTCTCTTCTTCCAGGTCCTCGCATGGGCTTTACTTCTCCCGTAGAGTAGGGAGGAAAGTTGTAGTGGTGCATGAAGCGCTTCTTGCCGCTGAACTCCATGCCCTCCATCAACTTATGATCTCCCGGAGTTCCCAACGTGAGGATGGAAAGGGTTTTGGTCTGTCCTCGCTCAAACAAGGCTGATCCATGAGTTCTCGGAAGCAAGGAGACTCTGCCGGCTAACTGGCGGAGCTCGTCTGTTTTCCTGTCATCCACGCGCAATCCTTCTTTGAGCCCTCTGGTCCTCATCAATCGGTCAATCTCCCGCTCAAAGAATTCTTTGATGTAGTTTCCTTTTTCCAATCCAGGATACCTGGCGTCAATGATCGCCACGACCTCTTTCTTGAGTTCGTTGACCGCATCCATTCGCGCTTTCTTGTCTCCCTGGAACAGGGCTTGTTCTAATTTGTTTCCAATAAGTTCTTTCGCTTCGTTCTCTAATGTGAGGTCCTGAGGAGGATCTTCCAGAACCATCTTCTCTTTTCCGTGCTCTTTCACCATTTCTTTCTGGAGCTTGGTCATTTGTTCCAAGAAAGGTTTGGCGAAAGAGAATGCTTGTTCAAATTCTGACTCTGGAACTTCTTCCGCTTCAGCTTCAATCATGTTCAACAGGGTCTTGTTGTTTTCTTCCAAGGTCCCGATGAGAAAATCCATGGGGCTTTCTCTCCTTTGCGCATAGGTCGGGTTCAAGACGAATTTCCCTTCCTGTTTCCCTATTCGTACTGCAGACAAGGGTCCCTGCCAGGGAGCAGCAGAGATAGAAAGAGCCAGAG
>JAUSJU010000003.1 GCA_030647175.1 bacterium
AAGACGGGTATCCAACCTTCTGCTGGAATGAACGGATCTTCAAAGCCAGCGAGCTGTCATTGGTGGCAACCATCCCTCCATATACGCAAGAGATCACCTTGTCCCGGGAAAAACTGAAAAGGGCTGCTTTCCCAAAGGTTCCCACCTTTCTTCCTTTATACGAAGCTCCCAAAGCATGGGCGCAGTCTTCAATGAGAATGAGGTTGTGTTTCCTGCATACTTTAGTGATCCTATCCAGATCTGCTGGTATGCCAAAGGTATGCTGCACGAGAACCGCTCTGCTCTTTGGAGTAATCTTCCTCTCCAGATCGTTTGGATCCATATTGAAATCACTCTCCTGGCAATCCACATAGACAGGACGCAATCCTGACCATTGAACAGGGTTGGGAACCGCATTACAGGTAAACGCCTGTATCAATACCTCGCTCCCCTGCTCTAACTCAAGGGATTGGAGGATTGCCATCAGAGACGACCTTCCGCTATTCATTGCAACAGCAGACTGGACTCCAAGATAGTTCCGGAAAGAATCTTCCAGTTCTGCAATTTCTTTTCCTTTCTGCCATTTCCACGGCTGAAATATTAAACAAAAAGCCAACCAAATGTCATCTGCTTCAGTATTGGGAGACAACGAGATGGAGATTGGTTTCATCATGGCAATAGTTGAGACGTAAGTCTCAGAGGAACTCTTCCTTCTAAAAGCACGACGTCTCCTTCCTTGCATAGCGCCTTAATCTTTTCATAGATCTCTTGGGGGTTTTCCATGAAAAGAATACTTTCTTCCTTCATGCCAGATTCCTTTGCCCCCTGCTGTATATCTTCTATTCTGTCTCTTGAGGTGAGGATGACAAGATCGCACACTTCAGCTATCTTCTTCCCTATCCTTCTGTGCACTTCCTGGGAAGCCTTGCCTAACTCAATCAAACAAGGCATCACAATGACTTTCTTCCCTTTCCAGAAACCAAGATGTTCTATGTCAGCCAATACCCCGTCAGGATTTGCAGAATACGAGGAATCAATCACCTCAAATCCATGCGAGCTCTTTTGCGCCCTCAGACCATTCAGCTCTTGAGGGATGTCCTTGCATGCATTGGCAATATCCCGCATACTCATGCCAAGGTTTTTGGCGCAGGCTATCGCTACCAACAAATTCTGCACATTATGTTTCCCCCCGAAAGGAATGTGGAACTGAACTTGTTCTTCTTCCACGTGAACTTTAAATGCAAGACTATCCTTCTTTTCTTGAATATCCTCTGCAAAAACCTCTGTTTTTTCTTTCGCAGAGCAGAATATCTGGGACTGAACCTTTGCATCTTTCATCTGCGCTGTCGCATTGGAACGTATCAGGTCATTGTCTGCGTTCAGAATAGCTACGCCTCCCTGGGGAAGATCTCTAATAAGCTCGAATTTTGCCTTGATGATGTTCTCTTGAGACCCGAAGGTCGCCATGTGCTGCTCGTTCAGGCCCGTGAGTATTCCCACAGAGGGCCTCGCTATGCTGCAAAGCAAATGGATGCCTCCTTTCGTGTATGCCCCCATTTCGCATACGAACACTTCATGGCTTTCGTTGAGTTCCTGCAGGATGCATCGAGAAATCCCCACCTCTGAATTCTGATGCTCTTTGGTCTTCAATACCTTGAACTTCTTGGAAAGAATGAGGGCAAGAAATTCCTTTGTTGAAGTCTTCCCGTAGGATCCCGTGATCCCCACCACCTTGAGCGAAGGAAATTGGGCTCTCTTTTTCTTTGCCTGTTCAATGATCTTTCTTCTTCCCAATACGGCAAACGGCTGGAACACCAAAACTACAAGAGAAAATATCAGAGGAGAAACGATATCAAAGAACAGAAGCCAGGGAAGAAGAGAATCAGCTCCGAGGTTGGTATCCCAAAGAAAGCGAATGAAGAACTTCAAACACAAAAGTCCTCCGAAAAGGAGAAATAACGTCTTTGTAGTGAGTACCGGTTTGAGAACGTTCTTCTTGAATACGTGCAGGAGAGCCCGCCCTGCCTCAGATATGTAGAACAAGAGAGTGACGGGCCAGATCAAAGGAAATATGACCGAAACTCCCCATAGAACAAGTTTTCCGAAGAAAAGAGGGTTCAAAAAAATTCGTTCCCCTTTGAAGGTACGGAAGTGATCAAGGAACCTCCCGATGTGGTATTCTTTGAGCTGCCAAAGGTACAGCCAAAAGAACAGAGAGCGTAATTGGGATATCCCCCATAGAAGAAGGACTGCTGCAAGAAAGATTTTAGAATCGACGGAAAGCGTCATGCCTGGAGAAATTGCGTTATGGCTTCTATGAACTCTTCTGGAGCTTCACGGTGGATACTATGCCCTACTCCTTTGAATATGCGTACTGAGGAGTGCGGAATGCCTCTCTCAATAATGGACGCATCTTCTATGGGAGTGATCGCATCCTTATCTCCCCAAAGAATAAGAGTTGGGCATGCAATCTTTGGGAGTACATGAGCGAGGTCTTGCCGGATGACCTTCTCTCGCACCTCCTTCATGATCCCTTTCGTATAGAGATAGTCCTGATTTCCAAGAATCTTGTATGCAATCTTCTGCAAAAGAGGATGGAGAACGCTCAAAGGCCATACGGAGAAAATTCCGTGGATCAACCTAGACACAATCATAAATGCTTTTCTTTTAGGAGCCGGCCTCCTCCTGACTACGGCTGCCGCAGATAGAATAAGCTTCTGCACTCTTTCTGGGTACGAGGAAACAAACTGCACGGCAACCTGTCCTCCGAACGAACCTCCAAGAAGAATGAATGATTGAGCTCCAATGGAGTCAGCAAACTTCTTAACCAATTGGGTGTAGTCTTCCACTCCCCATACCGCAGAAGGAGGCTGAGATTTCCCGAATCCCGGAAGATCAGGGGCGATGGCCTGATATCCTTTACCGGCTAATTTCTCTAGAGCCTCCGCCCATGAATCAGACCCTCTCCCCCATCCGTGGAGAATAATAAAAGGGGTGCCTTGCCCGGCACGCTTATAATTCACCTTCAGCCCGTCTATCTCTATTGTCTGCTCTTGGTAGTCGCCCATTGAAAAAGACACTCTCTATGGTAGAGTCAAAATAGGACATTTACAAGGGGAGGTCTTAGATGGAGTGGATTGCTTTTCTCTACCTTATTGCAGGCGTATTCATCGCGTTCCTTACCTTTATGGGTGAAGAACCTCTATCTCTTTGGAAAAACATAGTTTTGGTGATTCTTGCACCACTCGCAATTGGGCTTGCTCTCCTCGTCTGGTGCATTTCTATTGCGTTAGGGCTTGTCGCTCTCTCGTACGAGAAGATGAGGCTCGCAGTACGATGAAAGGGAAAAAGTGATGTGCATCCTCCTTCCCGTTCCAGAGCTTTCGGTAGGATTCATTCTTTTCGCGATAGCAAGTATCTGGATTCTTGGAATCATTTCTATTCCAATCATACTGCGCGAAGATTGGGATGGCATCAAAAGAAACTGGGCCATGTTTGTATTCTGGCTTCCTGTCATCATTTACGCAGTTGGGTGGACGCTACGGGCAATAATTTGGAGCCTCTTTGACTCTTTCGGATGGACAGTATGGAAAATAGCCCTGAATTTCTTTGACTTTCTTGAAAACAGGGTCCGAAGCAGGAGATAACCTCTCCTGCTTTTTTATTCCTTCCCTTGTTTTATTACCGAGACGCCTACATATTTTTGGAGAACCTTGGGTATGCGTATGGATCCGTCTTTTTGCTGATAGTTCTCAAAGATTGCTATTGGCATACGGCTCATAGCAATTGCGGTGGCGTCTATCATGTGCACAAACTCAAGTTTCCCTTCTCTTCTCTTTACCTTCGTATTCAAGCGCCTCGCCTGAAAGTCAGTCATCAAATCCGCGGTATGGGTTTCTCTGTATTTGTTCTGGCCCGGCATCCAGCATTCAATGTCTATCTGCCTGGCATCTGGAGCTCCCATGTCTCCCGTGCACGCAATCACTACTTGGTAAGGGATCTCCAAAGACTGCACGAGATACTCCTCAATGGCAATGAGGAAATTGTGCTCTTTCAGGGAGTTCTCGGGAGCCACGAACGACTCCATTTCCAGCTTATCAAACTGATGCACCCTCAATATCCCTTTGGTGTCTTTTCCGTAGGATCCCGCCTCTCTCCTGAATGCCGTTGAAAATCCGATGTACCGTAGCGGAAGATTCTTTTCTTCCAACACTTCGTCCATGTGCATAGAACCTAACGTGTGTTCTGCTGACCCCACAAGATACAGATCATCTTGAGGAAGGTAGTACCGTTCATTCTTGTCGCTTTCTGAAAGCCGCGCCATCTTGCGGAACACTTCAGGCCGTATCATTACAGGCGGCACAACAGGAATGAAGGGCTTTGGAGAATAGTTTTTATCTATCGTCTCTGCTATCTTCTTGAGGATCTTTTCTGAAGAGAGCACCTCAAATACGTATTGCACGAGAGCGAACTCCAAGCGGACCGCTTCCCTTTTCAAGAACGCGAACCGTGTTCCGCTTACCTTTGCAGCCCGTTCAATATCAATAATATCTAACGCTTCTCCCAATGCGACGTGGTCTTTGGGCTCAAAGTCAAACTTTGGAACCTTGCCCCAGCTACGGATAACTTTATTTTCATTCTCATCTTTTCCGACAGGAACATCTTCTGCCACAACATTGGGAACCTTCCAGAGAAGATCTTGACATTGGGTTTCTAATTCCTCGAGCTCTGGATCCAATGCTTTGATCCTCTGCTTCAATCCCTGCGCCTCTTGGATGTTGTCTCTTCCAAGCTTGTTCTGACTGGCTTTCAAGGCCTCAACCTCTTGGATCTTTTTTCTTCGCTGTTCGTCGAGCGAAAGAAGCTGATCAAGATCAACTGCAACACCCCTATCTTCAATAGATTTCCGTACCTGATCTGTATGCTCTCTGATGAATTTGATGTCTAGCATATTATGGTTTGGGTCTCATCGTGGGAAACAGTATGACTTCCCTCAGACTGTGGGTATTCCCAAGGAATGCGGCTAACCGGTCCAAGCCGAATGCAAAACCAGCAGCAGGTGGCATGCCGTACTCTAAAGCCTCCACGTAGCTCTCGTCCATTCTCTGGGCTTCCGCATCCCCTCTGTTGTGCAGTTCCTCCTGGTCTTCAAAGACCTTGCGCTGAAGAACAGGGTCATTCAATTCCGAAAATGCATTTACAAGCTCCCACCCGTCAATGACGAGCTGAAAACGAGCCGCATACGCAGGATTCTCCTCTAAAGGCTTTGCCAAAGGGGTCAGCTCCAAAGGCTGATGAATAATGAATGTCGGATCCTTGATCTCTGGCTTGCACGCCTTCTTGTACAGCAAATCCCCTATCTGTCCTTTCGTAGTAAATTCCTCCACTTCTATCCCGAGAGACTCTGCTTTCTTCTTTAACGCATCTCTGCTCAAGGATTCATAATCAATGCCTGCGTATTTCTGCAGCAATGCAGTAAACTCAATGCGTGGCCAGGGTGTTGCAAGATCAATGCTTTTCCCTTCATGCTCAAATTTCGGATACGCCTTGAGCTTCTTGAAGATATGCGCGAAGAGCTTTTCTGAAAACTTCATGAGCTCTTTGTAATCAGCGTAGGCCCAATAGAACTCCAAAGATGTAAACTCAGGATTGTGGGAATAATCCATCCCTTCGTTCCTGAACGACCTCCCTATCTCATACACCTTTTCAAACCCTCCGACCAAAAGCTTCTTGAGATCAAGCTCTGGGGCGACCCTGAGATACAGATCCATATCAAGGGCGTTGAGATGGGTCGTGAAGGGCTTTGCTGAAGCTCCTCCGGGGATCGGCTGTAAGATAGAGGTCTCAACCTCCATGAACCCTGCCTTGTCTAAGAATTCACGGGTTGCTTTCACGATCAAGCTCCGCGTC
>JAUSJU010000008.1 GCA_030647175.1 bacterium
TTTTCCCGTGGTCAACGTGGCCAATGGTGCCGATGTTGAGATGGGGCTTTGTTCGCTCAAATTTTTCTGCCATAGAATGAAGTAATTAAATGATTAATGGAATATATAGACTATTCTAGCGGTAAATCGTCAAGTGTCAACTCCTCGTCGCTGAACTCCTCGTCTGCAAGCACCGAGGTTGCTGCTTGTTTGGGAACTGGAGCGCCCTTGAAGTCTTCGTACGACACCACCACGAAGACGGGCTTGTCGTTTTCTACAACCACGACCTTTCCTCCGTTCTTGATTAATTCTTTGAGTTCTTTCAAATCCATATTATCTGCGTTTTCCGTCAATGATTTCTTGAGCCACGTGCTGGGGAGCTGGCTCGTATTTTGCAAACTCCATCGTAAAGGTTCCCCGCCCTTCTGTCAATGAGCGTATCTGGGTCGCGTACCCGAACATCTCAGACAGAGGGATCTTGGCATGGATAACTTTCATCTGGAATCGGTCGTCGGTATCTTCAATGCGGGCCCGCTTGGCAGACAAATCTCCGACCACGTCTCCGAAGTAATCCGCCGGTATGACAACTTCAAGGCTCATGACAGGCTCTAGAATAATGGGCTTTGCTTTTCTTGCTGCTTCCTGGAATGCCATGGAAGCCGCAATCTTAAACGCTATTTCGGACGAGTCCACTTCGTGGTAGCTTCCGTCGTACAGCGTGGCTTCCACATCAACTACCGTGTATCCCGCCTGGATTCCCTTGTCCATAGATTCTTTCAGTCCTTTTTCCACCGCAGGAATATACTCTCTGGGAATTGCTGCTCCCTTGATCTCGTCTACGAACTCAAACCCTGTTCCCCTTTCTCTGGGAGCCAGCTTGAGGTAGACGTGGCCGTACTGCCCTCGTCCTCCCGACTGCTTGATGTACTTTCCTTCAGCTTCTGCTTCCTGGGTGATGGTTTCTTTGTATGCTACCTGGGGCCTGCCCACGTTTGCTTCCACGTTGAACTCGCGCTTCATACGGTCAACGATGATTTCCAAGTGCAGTTCTCCCATGCCCGCGATAAGCGTTTCTCCTGTCTCCATGTCAGACTTGATGCGGAAGGTAGGATCTTCTTCAGCCAAACGGTGGAGAGCCAGACCCATTTTCTCCTGGTCAGCCTTGGTCTTTGGTTCAATACGGATGGAGATTACCGGTTCAGGGAACGAGATTTGTTCCAGGAGGATCGGAGCTGATTCATCGCACAGAGTGTGCCCTGTAGACGTGTTCTTCAAGCCGACGGTAGCTGCAATATCTCCTGCGAACAATTCCTCCACCTCTTCACGTTCTGAAGCGTGCATGCGCAGAATTCGGCTTATGCGCTCCCGTTCTCCAGATGTGGCATTCAATACATAGGAGCCCTTCTGAATGGATCCTGAATAGACCCTGAAAAAGGTGAGGGTTCCAACATACGGGTCAGAGGCAACTTTAAAAGCTAAGGCTGCGAACGGAGCTCCGTCTTCCTGCATTCTTGTAATCTCCTCTCCTGTCTTTAAATCCACTCCTTTGATGGGAGGAACATCCAAAGGAGTCGGGAGGTAATCTATCACTCCGTCAAGCACGAACTGGACTCCTTTGTTCTTTAGAGAAGATCCGCAGAATACCGGAACCAGAGTTCCCGCAATCGTAGCTTTTCTCAAAGTCTTTTTGAGATCCTCAAGAGAAATCTCTTTCCCTTCCACATACGCATTCATCAACTGCTCGTCCTCTGCTGCGATCTTTTCAATCAATTGGTCTCGCTGTTTCTTCGCCTCTTCCTTCAAGTCTTCTGGAATCTCTTCTTCTTTGATTTCTTGGCCGAAATCTCCCAGGAATCTATACGCCTTGTTCCTCAACAGATCCACGATGCCAGAGAAGTTCTCCTCTTCTCCGATGGGGATATGCAGAGAAATCGCATTGGGAGTGAGCTTCTTTATAATAGATCCAAAACTTTTCTCGTAGGAGGCTCCCATGCGGTCTAACTTATTGATAAAACAGATTCTCGGCACGCCGAACTTGTCTGCCTGGCGCCACACGGTTTCAGATTGAGGTTCTACTCCAGCTACTCCGTCAAAGATGACAACAGCTCCGTCCAGCACGCGCAAGGATCGCTGCACTTCTGCGGTAAAATCGATGTGTCCCGGGGTATCAATGATGTTGATGCGGTATTCGTGGCTCTTGTCCCTTGTTGCCAAGTAGGTTGGTGTCCAGAAACACGTGGTGGCGGCTGCGGTAATGGTAATCCCCCTCTCTTTCTCCTGCTCCATCCAGTCCATGATAGCTTCCCCTTCGTGCACCTCCCCTATCTTGTGGGAAACTCCCGTGTAGAACAAAATACGCTCTGACGTGGTCGTCTTTCCCGCATCAATGTGAGCGATGATTCCAATGTTCCTATATCTCTCTATGGGATACTGCCTGGCCATATATTGACAAATCTATATCTTTATGCTATTATTTGTTTAGTACTCAATTTCGGCAGAGGAGTGGATGGAATGTTTGAATTCGTAGTTTTATTTACAACAAGCTTACTGTTCGCCGTACTAGGGGTGAACGGCATACACATGGGCGTATGGCTACTCATTGCTCAGGCCACCAATCCTGCCCCCGCAAGCTGGTCCTTCGGTGCCCCGTTCATTGTTTCGGGAATAGCGGGTACTCTTGCTGTGAGCGTGTATTGGCCGTTGGCAGGAGTTCTCATCCTAGCCATCGGCATCATCTTAGGATTCGTCCGCGACATGAAAGATACCAGGTATCTTAGGTGGCCAGACTGGGCACACTAAACATCTGGGCCTTCTCCTTTGAGGAAACGATTATTGTTTCCTCTTTTCTTTTACTCTAAAAAGATCAAGCTTGCTTATCGTGAAAACCCAAAGTGTGCGAATGCCCTGTTGGCTTCTGCCATGCGGTGCACATCCTCTCTCTTCTTGAATGCCGTCCCTTCTTTCTTTGAAGCGAGTAGGAGTTCTTCGGCAAGTTTCTCCGCCATGGGCTTTCCTTTCTTGGAACGGGCTGCAGTGAGGATCCAGCGGAACGCAAGACTGAGCCTTCTGTTTCCTTTCACTTCCACGGGAACCTGATAGGTTGCTCCTCCAACTCTCTTTGATCTCACCTCAAGCAAGGGAGCAACGTTCTCAATGCTGATCTGAAACACTTCCAAAGGATCTTTCTTGGTCTTCTCTTTCACAATATCAAAAGCGCCGTACACTATTTTGCGGGCTGCATTCTTCTTTCCTGCTTTCATGACGTGGTTGATAAGTTTTGCAACCATCACATCCTGATACCTTGCATCAGGGGTTATGACCCTGGGTTTTATCGTTCTTCGCGCCATAGTTATTTTCCGAGTTTCGCTCCGTATTTGCTCCTTCCCTGCTTGCGCGTGGCAACTCCGGCAGTATCAAGCACGCCTCTCACGATATGATATCTCACTCCAGGCAAGTCTTTCACTCTTCCTCCCCGCAATACAACAACGGAGTGCTCCTGCAAGTTATGCCCTTCTCCAGGAATATATGCAGTCACCTCCATGCCATTAGACAGCCTGACTCTCGCTACTTTTCTCAACGCAGAGTTTGGTTTCTTCGGGGTCGTAGTGAACACCCTGATGCACACCCCTCTCTTGAACGGAGAAGGATACGCGACGGGCTGGTTTTTCTTCACATTGAATCCGAAACCTAAAGCAGGTGTATTGCTACGCTTCTTCGCTTTCCTTCTGCCGTGTTTAACCAATTGATGAATTGTGGGCATATAAAAATCCAGTTCGCAGTAAATCTATCAGGTAATGCCGTCTATGTCAACAATCAAGAAGCTGTATACTTGACATTTCCATAAAAGTAGGGTGGTTTTCTCGCAGAACACACTAAAGGAGGTCGTTCATGGTAGATATGCTTCATGGAACGGGAACTATGCTGATCTGGGTAGCTGTTCTTTCTCTTCTGCACCCGGTCTTCCTCTCAATGGCATGGGTTCGTTCCAGGAGACTAGTGTACATTCAAAAGCTCGAGAAATCCATGCTTCCGATAACCCTCATCGTGATCCTCGGAGCATTCGGCGGAACCTTTCTTATGAGAATCTAGAGCTTCCGCCCCAAAGGAGAAGCACCATGTTTCTCCTTTTATTTTTTAGAGGAACAACGGGGAGCCCACGATAAGCCGGTAGAGCCCGTGGATGAACGGAGAAAAAATGTCTGAGAAGAAAAGAATGAAGAACAGCAAGATGACGAATCCGTACTGGAGAAGGAATATACGCACGGAGTCCAAGTTCCTGGGAAGGAACGAGAAAAGCACGTGGGAACCGTCAAGAGGAGGCAAGGGAAGAAGATTGAAGGTTGCGAGAAGGATATTGAGGTAGCAGATGGCAGAAAAAATGAAGGCCAGCGATTCGCTGAACTGGTATATAGGAAGAAACCTCAGCGTCAATCCGAACACGAGAGCTACCGCAAGATTTGCTGCAGGACCCGCAATGCTCACGAGCGAGGGCCCATACTTCTGGTTCCTCAGGTTATCCGGATTCACGGGAACCGGCTTTGCCCATCCGAAGATGATGCCTCCTCCCGCAATACGGGAAAACAAAGCAAGCATGAAAGGGAGCGCGATTGACCCGATAGGATCAATGTGAGGGATAGGATTGAGCGTCAAACGACCCGCCTGCTTTGCAGTAGGGTCTCCTAACGCATTGGCCACCACGCCGTGGGAAACCTCGTGGATCACCACGGAGAATATAAGGATTCCGATAAGAAAAAGGATTTCCATTGAGTTTCACTCTAGCAGACCTTGAACTTCAAATCAACTTCTGGTACACTCAAATCCATGACAAAGACGTGCGCATTGTGCGGCAAACAACGGAATATGGCCTGGCGGCTTGTAAAGCTCAGGGGGAAATACAATCCCACGATCAAGCACGCCCAGAGGCCCAATCTTCAATGGCTCAGATTAAAGTCCGGTGAACGGGTATATGCGTGCACCAAGTGCATCAAAGCCCAGGGAAAACGCGTAGTCTCACAGCTTGCGTAGAATACTCTCCACCTCTTTTCTTCTTTTCGAGAAAAGGTCCGAAGGATAAATCTCTAAAAGCTGTAATCCTTGTTTCTGACAAAGGATTCTTTTTCTTTCCATCCCTTCATCATATTCCTTCAGTTCTCTCGCCAGTCCAAAGTATTCAATACGTACATTCCTCACTACAAAATCTGCCGTCATCTTCGTACCGTCATAAGGAACATGCCTCTCATGTGGAATTTTATTGGCGAGAAACCAATCATCAATGATCCTTTCTGCAAATGAATCGCAAGAGTGCCCATCATTTGCTTCACACTTTGCTGTGAACTTTTGCTTATTCGGTTCAAATCCTGCTAGCCGTATCGCTTTATTCCAACTTCCAAAACGCTCCCGATATATTCTTAAATCTCCAAATTCTCTTTTCAAGGGGATTCTTCCTTGCTGAACATAAAATTCTTTTATTCTTCCGAGAAGATCTGCGAGCGTATACCTTTCTTTATACTGATACGGCTCAAGGTTTCGATGAATCTTCCCAAGATAATCTTCTGGATGTTCTCTCTTATATTTTTCAAATCCTTTCCTGTATTTTTTATACCATCTCTTTTCCGCTTCGGATCTCTGCACAGAAG
>JAUSJU010000011.1 GCA_030647175.1 bacterium
GTCTCTTCTCAGGTTCAGCTCATTGACCTTTTTCCCACCATCCTAGATTTTCTGAACATTTCCCAAGATTCCCAGGTCAAAGCGAACATTCAGGGCAAGAGCATAGTTCCAATTATTGAAGGCGAAGAGTCAGAGGAGTTCGCGTACGGAGAGATGGGCAAGCGCGGAGGGCTCAACTTTGTGCGGACGTCGGAATGGAAACTTATCCGCGAAGGAGAAAATACCTTTCAGTTGTACAATCTTCGCGATGATCCCAAAGAGACCAAAAACGTGATTGCAGAGTACCATGACATTGCAGACAGACTGAAGAAAAATCTCTTTGAGTGGATGTTCACCAACCTCCAGAAGAAAGCTGGATTATGAGAAGATACGTGGTTAAAGTCGGAGTCGTCGGAGGCGTGTTTGTGTTCGTGGCTATCGCGTGGTTGCTGCGAATCCCCCTCAAGGGACTCCTTCATCCCCAGAAGCCTTACAACGTCATCATGATCAGTATCGATACCCTGCGGGCCGACCATCTGGGTTTGTATAGATACTCCAGAAACACCTCTCCAAATTTGGACAAGTTCAGTCAAGAATCCATTGTTTTTGAGCAGGCGATTGCACAAGCACCCTTTACTCTGCCAAGTTTGGCTTCTACTTTTACCTCAGAATATCCCTCGGCCCACGGACTTATGGGCACGTCTTCTCGCCTCTCTTCCTCAAAGCTCACGCTGGCTGAGGTGCTCAAGGAGCACGAGTACAATACGGCGGCATTCGTGGGAGAGGGCGAACTTCAGCGCGTGTTTGGCATTGACCAGGGGTTCGACCGATACATTGACGAAGGGGGGATTTCTATTAAGGAAAATATCCCTCTTGCCGAAGAGTGGCTAAAGCAGAACAAAGGAAGCAAGCTCTTCCTTTTTCTTCAGGGTTTTGACGTTCATGCTCCATATCAGAAGCCAGAGCCCTACGATGATATGTTTGACAAGGACTATTATGGCTTGCTCGCCGACCGTGCGAAGTATTGGTTGGACTACAGCATAAAGAATCCGAAAGCCATCCTCGATAACATAAAGAAGATTGACGGGAAACCCGTGCTCGTCCAGGATGATGGTATCGAGGTTCCTCTCACTCAGCAGGATATCGACTATATCATCGCTCAGTACGACGGAGGCATCAGGTATACAGACGACCTCATTCAGGGGTTCTTTGACAAGTTGAAACAGATGGGTCTGTACGATAACTCCATCATCATTGTGCTTGCGGGACACGGGGAGAGTTTGGGAGACATTTTGAAGAGAGCTCATCCCTCGACAGATAATTTGAATGTCGTCGGTCACGGCCAGGTATATGACGAAGTTGTCCGTGTTCCTCTCATCATTAAATATCCGGATCTCGCTCCAAAACGTGTCTCTTCTCAGGTTCAGCTCATTGACCTTTTTCCCACCATCCTAGATTTTCTGAACATTCCTCAAGATCGCCAGGTCAAAGCGAATATCCAAGGCAAGAGCATGTTGCCTTTCCTTGAGGGGAAACAAAAAGGGGATATTGATCCGTACGCTTTTGGGGAGGGGGAAGGAGGGGCGCTGCGGTTCGTTCGCACTCCTTTCTGGAAGCTCATCGTGCGAGGCGAAAATATGTTTGAGCTGTATCGTCTTAGAGATGATCCGGGTGAGATGACGAGCGTGTTCTTTGGGCATCCGGATATCGTTGAACAGTTTCAGGAAGTGCTCGCGAAGCAATATTTAGAGAACCTCGAGAAGAAAGCAAAAACTCCTTAGGGCGTTTTCGGGTAGAGAACGGAGAAAATATAGGTGTCTTCGTCCTGGTACTCCAGTTTATAATACGGAGAGGAGAGAAATTGCTCGGGATCGATTTTTCCAAACAACACCCTTCTCGTTTGCATGGTGCTCGGAGAAAGGAAGATGTACTGAATGTCGTAGGATTTGAGGAGATCCAAAAAGTTTTCTTTTCCAGCGAGTTTTGCGTCAATTCCTCGCATGACGAGAAGTCTATTTGCCACGATCGGATTAAGAACGTCTTCTGTGAGCGAAAGCGCGGGGAGAAGGATTTTTCGCGAGGTGAGTGTTGGAATCCATTGTCCGGATCCGCCAATAAACACCCCGGCCTCTACGTCTTGTATAGCATTGAATATTAGGGCGTCTTGGGGGACATTCTGGTTAATCCACTGCATAGCCCGTTCGTCTGCCTGCGAAAACGGGGAGAGCGTGGAAAGGGCGCGAAGGTTCCCTGCGATGTTCAAAAGGTTGTGTGGAATGACGAGAATGATGATCACAAAAGGAAGAGAGAGGAATGCCTTTCTGACGCTGAGTTGCGGTATGGGTCTTTTGAAAAAGGGAAGCGAGATAAGGAGCGCAACCGGCAGAATCATGAGGAATTTTACCCTGGTCGGGTACAGAATGGTCCACCAGGGGAATTCAATCCGAGCCACGCTTTGAACCCAGCTCAAAGCAAGAAATATGAGATAGAGTGCAAGGAGAAAATACCCCAGTTTGTCTTTCTTCCGCCACAGGAAAAAGAGGGAGTAGAGAAAGAGAGTTGTCATGAGCAGCCCCACGGGGTGCCTGAGGAGTTCGCGGAACGAAAAGTTTTCAAGGTACAGGTACCAGGAGCCCTGCGGATTGTCAAAAAGAAAGAACACCGGTTCCAAGAAGAAATAGGGAGAGAGTTTGTGTTGAGGATTCATGTATCCCGCCTGGATGCCCCATTGTTCTTTTAGGAGGTTTTCATTCGACATTGAATGGAGAAAGAATGGGGCGACTGCAGTCCCTGCCACGAGGAGTGCGAGTGCAATACAGGAGAGCTGGAGCGCATACCTGTGAAGGAACTCTTTCTTGCGTTTCAAAAACAGGAATACAACGTAGGGGCTAAGTATGAGCGAGAAAAAGACGACAAAGGTCGGATGAATAAGCATGCTTCCCGTAAACAATACGGCAAAAAACAGAAGCGCGTTCCGGTAGGTTGAAAATCCCGAGTATTTTCGAGGGAGAGACAGTTGTTGGGCTGCTTTTTGAAAATGGGAAGTGCCTTCGCGAAGAAAGAGAATTACGCTTCCAACGGCGACAATTGAAAGTGGGTACATGAGAACGGTGGCATTAGCTCCTGCTACAAACAGAGAAGTTGGGAATATCGCAATCAGTCCCAGGACCGCGCAAAGCGCGCTCCCGGCCCTGTTTTTGGACAAAGAGTAGGCAAGTAGGTAGAGTGAGAAGGGAAAGAGCGCGGGGACAATGTT
>JAUSJU010000025.1 GCA_030647175.1 bacterium
CAGCGCTTCTCCCTGGACATGGGATTAGCTTCTTCAATAATAACTTTGTCTCCTTCTTTGTATTCGTTGGCTTCATCATGAGCTTTGTAGCGCTCATGGACTTTCATCCTCCGCTTGTATTTGGGATGCATCTTGAAATGCTCAACCTTCACGATCACGGTTTTCTGCATCTTGTCTGAAACGACGATTCCTGTGCGTTGTTTTTTTGACATAGTCTATTTGGTTACGCTCTGTTGCCTTAGAACGGTGAGTATCCTCGCGATGTCCTTTCTCATCTCCCTGATCTCCCGCACATTCTTTACCTTTCCCGCATGCAGGTCAAATCCAAAACTCTGAAGCTTCGCCTTCATCGCGCTCGCCATATCTCGCAGCTCCTCGGAAGATTTTAATTTTAAATCGCTGGTTTCCATATGATTATCGTGTGATAAGCCGCGTCCTCACGGAAAGCTTGTCTGCCGCTTTTCGCAGAGCCTCCTTGGCCTGGTCTGGAGCGATCCCTTCCAGCTCAAAGATTATTCTTCCTGGGCGAACAGGCACCACGTAGTGGTCCACGCCTCCTTTTCCTCCTCCCATGGGGGTCTCAGCTCCCTTGCGGGTCACGGGCTTGTCCGGGAACACTCTGATCCATACTTTTCCTCCTTTCCTCAGATACCTGATGACCACTCGGCGGGCTGCTTCAAGCTGTCTAGCAGGAATCCATTTGGCTTCCAATGCTTTCAATCCAAAACTCCCGAACGCAAGGGTCGTTCCTCGGGATTCAATGGAAGATGTTGCTCTCGTCCTCCACTTCCTGTGTTTTACTCGTTTCGGGGTAAGCATAGTTAGAGTTTTTCTCCTTTATACATCCATACCTTCACGCCGATGGTCCCATAGGTGGTGAAGGCTTCCTTTATCGCATAATCAATAAGGGATCTGAGCGTCTGCAGAGGAAGGCGTCCCTGCTTTATCTTTTCTCTCCGCGCGATGTCTGTTCCTCCGAGGCGGCCCGCAACCTCAATCTTTGCTCCTTGGATTCCCTTGTTCGCCATGATTTTTCCCATGGTCTGTTTCAAGAGCCTCCTATGAGGCATGCGCCTTTCCAATTGCTGGGCGATCCATTGGGCGGTAAGCGAAGCTGATTCCCAGGGATTCTTCACCTCCCGGATTTCCAGCCGGACTTCTCTGCCTTTTGGAACAAGCTTTAATATTTCCTTCCGCAGAGCTTCAGCTCCCGATCCTCCTCTTCCGATGATCAGCCCGGGGCGCGCAGACAGCAAAATAATATTGAGCTTTCCTCTGAATCTCTCGATCTCAACGTCTTCAATGCCTGCTTCCTTCAGCTTCTCTTCCAGGAATGTGCGGATGAGAAAATCCTCTCTCAAGAGAGCCGGCGTATTCTTGCGGTCGAGCCAGCGGGAGCTCCAGCCTCCCTGCTCGCTCAATCTGAATGCTTTGGGATGAACTTTATGTGTCATGGAAGTTTTTTAATACGCAGTATCAAGCTTTGCTTACACTGATTTTCTTCGGAACATCCTGCTCATCATTCCCTGTTTTCTCTGGGTCGTGCGTTCCTGTACGGCTTGGAATTGCCTCTTTTCTTTCTTGCCTTCTTTCATTTCTGCGGAAGCTGCCGCGTCAACGCTTTTTTCTTTTTTCTTGAGCTCTACGGGGTGTTTCGTGTCCAGCACCATAGTAATATGGGATGTTTTCTTCTGTATAGGGTACGCTCTTCCTCGCGATCTCGGGTCCCAGCGCTTGAGCTTCCTGCCTTCGTCTACGGTGATTTTCGCAATGAAAAGATTCTGCTCGTCCACTTCAAACTGGTTCTTGGCCGAGGTTACCGCAGAAGAGAGCATCTTGGAAACAGGGAGGGCGGAGCGCTTTATGGCAAACTGCAAAAGCGTGCGGGCTTCAGGCACGCTCTTTCCCCGGATGAGGTCTGCTACCATCCTCACTTTTCTGGGCGCTATTCTTAAATTTCTCAATCGTGCGGTTGCTTTCATATTATTTTGCTTTTGGCGCTGGCGCTTGCTTCTGCTGCTCTTCGACTCCTTGTTCCAATTCTTTCTGCATCTTTCCTCCATGCCGTACGAATTTGGTCGTAGGAGAAAATTCTCCCAATTTGTGCCCCACCATGTCTTCCGTGACCGATACGGGAATGAAATCCTTTCCGTTGTGCACGCCGAAGATAAACCCTATCATCTCAGGGGTGATGGTAGCTCTCCTGGACCAGGTCTTGATTGTCTGTCCAGGCTTTTTGCCTTCAAGTTTTCGCATGAGGCGCTCTTCAATATAAGGGCCTTTTTTGAGTGATCTCATAGTAGATTATGTATGCTTCTTTACCCTTCTTTGCAAGATAAGGTTGCTCGTCCATTTCTTCCTGTTCCTCGTCTTCACTCCCAATGCGTGCTTTCCCCAGGGAGTCTTGGGATACTTTAACCCGATCCCCTGCCTTCCTTCTCCTCCTCCATGAGGATGGTCGGCGGGATTCATTGCAGATCCTCTGACCTTGGGCCTTCTTCCTTTCAGACGCACCGATCCCGCTTTTCCGATGATCTTGTAGCGGTGCTCTGGATTGGAGACCATGCCTATGGACGCAAAACACTTCTCTGAAATCTTCCGCTCTTCAGAAGAAGGCAGCTGCACATGGGTATATCCTCCCTCCTGAGCCAACACGAGAGCTACTCCCCCGGCTCCTCTCACGAGCTTTCCTCCTCTTCCCTGCTCTAACTCAATACAGTAGATCTGCGTGCCTACGGGAATATGCTGCAGTCTCATGCGGTTCCCTATCTGGACCTCCGTCTTTTCATCGCACAGGATTTCAGCTCCCACTAAAAGACCGTGGGCAGCCAATATATATCCTTTCGTTCCGTCCGCATACTGGATAAGCGCCACGAATGCGTTCCTGTTGGGATCGTACTCTATGGCGAGCACTTTCCCCTTTTTGCCGAGGCTGTGCTGGCCGAAATCAACCAGGCGGTACATGTTTCTCTGCCCCCCGCCTCGGTGGCGGATGGTGATCCTCCCTTGGTTGTTCCTTCCTCCCGCTTTTCCCAAATGCACGAGGAGAGGCTTGTATGGTTTCTCTTTTGAAATGACGGTGTCCATATTATCTGGCAAGCAACTCTAATTTTTCTCCTTTTCTCAATGATACGATTGCTTTCTTTTCCCATCGTTCCATGAATTTCCTTCTGCCTGATTTCCGATCTCTTCCCATTCTGGGAGGAGTTTTCACGATATGAACCTTCTCTACGTGGATATTGTAGAGATGTTCTACTGCAGACTTCACCTGGTGTTTCGTGCTGTGTACGCCAACTTGGAACACATACTGGCCCATATCTGAAAGCAGTCCTGCTTTTTCTGTCGCATGGGGATGAAGCAGTATGGAATCTGAGCCAGGCAAAAGAACCGTCCTTTTCTCCTGTGGCTTCGTTTTCTCCGGTTCTTTCTTCTCTGCGAGGACTGCCTTCTCTTCCTTCTGCTCCTTCTTTTTGAATGGGTTAATCATTGCCATGGAATGTTTCCTGGATAGCTTGGATAGAATCTTTCGGCATCACCATGAATGTTTTAGAAAGCACTTCCAGAAGGTTCAGTTGCTTTGCGGGAAGAGCTTTGGTTTTCTGTATGTTGCGCACAGAAAGCATCACCCCCTTCTCTGAACCGGGCATGACGATGAGGGAGCTCTTGTGTTTTACCGGAAGCAGCTGGAGCATTGCATAGAACGCTTTGGTCTTGGGCTTCTCAAACACAATCTTGTCTAGAACAAGAAGCTGTCCCCTCTTTGCCTTTTCTGAAAGCGCCATGAACAGGGCCTTCCTGCCCATCTTCTTGTTTATCTTCTGCTTGTAGTTCTTGTTTTTCCTTGGTCCGAATGTGATTCCTCCCCCCACCCATATGGGAGACCGTATAGATCCGTGCCGCGCTCTTCCTGTTCCTTTCTGGCGCCACGGCTTCCTCCCTCCTCCTGAAACTTCAGATCTCGTCTTGGTGTGGGCTGATACCTGCCGCTTGTTCGCCATCTGAGCTACCGCCACCTGGTGCATGAGATCTTTCTGCATGGGAACCTCAAAAATCTCCTTGGGGAGCTCCGTGGTTCCCACTTCTTTTCCTTCCATGGTATAGACAGGGACTTTCATATGATTTAGGCTTCGCTTCGTATCTCCAATAATGTTCCTCGCGCTCCGGGTACTGCTCCTCTTACCGCGATAAGATTCCGTTCCGCGTCAATCTTTACAATAGCCAAATTCCTCACGCTCACGCGATCTGTTCCCATGTGGCCTGGCATTCTTCTTCCTTTTCTCACGTGCTGGGGCCACCTGGATCCCGTGGATCCCAATGTCCTGTGCTCGTGCTTTACTCCGTGCGTCCTGTTTCTTCCTGAGAATCCATGACGCTTTACCGCGCCTTGGAATCCTTTTCCCTTAGAAATACCGGATACTTTCACTTTCTCCCCTTCCTGGAACACGGATACTCCGATCTCTTCGCCTTGCTCCCCTTGGACGTTGCGGAACTCCTTGATGTGGCGGAAGGTTTTCCCTTTTGGCTCAAAGCCAAGCTGAAGGGCTTCATACCCCTCCTTTTCTTTGGTCATTAATCGCAACACCTTGCAAGGACCGGCTTCAATGAAAGTCAGAGGAACAACGTTCCCCTTCTCGTCAAAGATCTGCGACATCTCAATTTTCTTCCCGAGTATTGCTTTCATTCAACAAAAACGAGGGTACTACCCCTCGCCGTGCAAATGGGTATGTACTCCTGTAATTTGCTTATAATGAGGGTGTTATCCTCATAGAGAAAACTCTACCTCAGGACAGCAAAAGTGTCAATAAGTCTTGCCTAAAGAAAAGCTCCTTTAAAAAAGGAGCTTGGTTCTGCTTACAAGAAATCATTCTGCATCAGGATCTTGGTCCTCAATTCCCATGTAGACAGGCACATATAAAATGGCTGGAAAAGGAGAGCTCGAAAGAAGGCGAGCATGTACGATCTCTCCGCCACTCTTGAGAGTTAAAAGCGTATTTTCGTACTGAGACCCTTGAGCTGCTTCATACCAGAACATCTGCTCTGCCATTTCTGTCATACGGATCATCTTCATCCATGTTGAAGAATTCTCCTCCCGCTCTTTGGAGTTCTGCGGGTGCCTCACCACAGCCCCAAGAGTTTCAGCCTCCCTCGCAAACCTTTGCCATAAGGTGAAGAGTTGGAGGTGGAACTCACTCATCTGGCCCAGGACCTTGTCGTCTGGAGAAACGTGGTCTGGGGGCCAGATAAACTCGTCCGGCAGAATCTCTCGCGCTAGTGCAAGAATCTCTTCTGTAAAAGAACGCATGCTACCTCCTCTATGCCAATGCTGTGTTCTTTGTAGAGTATTGTTCTTAGGAAGTTAAAACCAAAACCGCCCCTTCGGGCGGTCTCTGGTTACGAAACGCTTTTGATTTCAATATCCACGCCAGCTGGCAGATTGAGGTTCCCCAGTCCGTCAATGAGCTTTGGATTGGGATTGAGGATATCAATCAAGCGCTTGTGAAGACGCATCTCAAACTGCTCTCTCGCGTCTTTGTGGACGAACGAAGAGCGGTTCACGGTATACTTTCGGATCTCAGTAGGCAGAGGTATAGGGCCCACGATCTCCCCTCCCTGACGAAGAACAGCTTCAGCTATCTGACGGCATGAGGTGTCGATCACCTTGTGGTCGTATGCTGAAACCTTAATTCTGAGTCTTGGAGAAGACTCTGGAATTTCTTTCTTCTTGCTCTGCAGAGCACTCTTTGCCGGAGCTTTCGTTGGAGACATATGGAGATTGAAAAGATCTGGAGGAACCTATTGAGTTTTCTATTTGTTGATCTTGGTTACCACTCCTGCTCCCACGGTCTTTCCTCCTTCACGGATGGCAAACCTCTGCTGCTCTTCCATTGCTATGGGAACGATGAGCTTGATCTTCATTGCGATCGTGTCTCCCGGCATTACCATTTCCGTGCCTTCTGGAAGCGTGGCTTCTCCGGTCACGTCAGTAGTTCTGAAATAGAACTGGGGACGGTACCCGGTAAAGAACGGGGTGTGGCGTCCGCCTTCCTCTTTGGTCAGAATGTACACTTCCGAATCAAACTCGGTGTGAGGAGTGATAGATCCCGGCTTTGCCAGCACCTGTCCCCTCTCAATGTCTTCTTTCTTCAATCCGCGAAGCAAGATGCCGACGTTGTCCCCTGCTCTTCCTTCGTCAAGAGACTTATTGAACATCTCTACGGAAACTACGACAGACTTTGCCGTGTCCTTAATTCCTATAATTTCTATTTCCTCGTTGGTGCGCACGATTCCTCTTTCGATTCTTCCTGTAGCAACGGTTCCCCTTCCTTCAATGGAGAATACGTCTTCTACTGCCATGAGGTATGGCTTTTCTATATCTCTCACCGGGTCTGGAAAGAACTCGTCAACTGCTGCCATGAGATCCAGAATGGGCTTTACTGCAGCGTCGTCTGCTGACTTTGCTTCCAAAGCCTTCAATGCAGATCCCCGAATGATGGGAGTCGTGTCTCCTGGGAAGTTGTACTTCTTCAAGAGCTCTCTCACTTCTGATTCCACGAGATCTATGATCTCAGGGTCATCTACCATATCTACCTTGTTCAAGAACACGAGAATGTTGGGAAGACCTACTTGGCGGGCCAGAAGAATGTGCTCTCTGGTCTGGGGCATCGGGCCGTCCGGAGCTGAAACCACAAGAATGGCTCCGTCCATCTGGGCGGCTCCCGTGATCATGTTCTTGATGTAGTCTGCGTGCCCAGGAGCATCAATGTGGGCGTAGTGGCGCTTTGCAGTCTCATACTCTGAATGGTGCAACGCGATTGTGATCCCACGAGCCCGTTCCTC
Source organism: bacterium (assembly GCA_030647175.1). GTDB lineage: Bacteria > Patescibacteriota > Minisyncoccia > Minisyncoccales > UBA10102 > JAUSJU01. Next base: position 6,838 of record JAUSJU010000025.1, read on the forward strand.
TGGGGCGTTATCAATTTCTGATACCGACTCAACTTTCACCTTGTTCCCGGCCAAGCTCAATGAATGCAGGATGGCGGCTGTCAAGGTAGTTTTCCCGTGGTCAACGTGGCCAATGGTGCCGATGTTGAGATGGGGTTTTGTTCTCTCAAATTTTTCTGCCATACGATTAAAAATTAATTGGGATAATAAATAAGGACTAGCTATGTTTATTCTAACGGTAAATCGTCAAGTGTCAACTCCTCGTCTGTGAATT
>JAUSJU010000028.1 GCA_030647175.1 bacterium
CGTCTCACTTCTTTAAGCATGCGGTCTGCAATAGGGATTCCGAGAAGAAGCGTTGCCATGGTGGTCAAGGGATGGGAAAACTACTGCATAACTCTTGCACTTCTTTTCGCACCTCTTTCACATTCACATTAGATGCAAGATTGGCCCGGAACTCTTTCAGGTACAGAATCCTCTGTTCCTTGTCTTCTGGAAGATGCAACGTTTTAATCTCTTGTGCAATCCTTGCGATGAACCCTCCAATGCGCTTCATCTCTCCCTCTTTCATTCCTCTCGTGGTGATAGCCGGAGTTCCCAAACGCACTCCCGAAGGATAGAACGGAGAAGAAGGCTCCTGGGGAATGGTATTCTTGTTCACGGTAATGCCCGCTTCATCTAACGCTTCTTCCATAAACACCCCCATGCCTTTTCCAAAAGGCGTGAGGTCAATGACCATGAGATGGTTTTCCGTTCCTCCTGAAGTGAGCTTCAATCCTTGAGCCAGAAGTTCTGAAGCCAAAGCCTTTGCGTTCTTTACAATCTGATGCCCGTACTCTTTGAACTCTGGAGTCATCGCTTCCTTGAGAGCAACCCCGATGGCTGCTATCTGATGTTCGTGGGGCCCCCCTTGGACTCCAGCTGGAAATACTGCCCGATCTATCTTCTGGCCTAATTCTGGGTCTTTCTGCAATCCTTTTTCCGTCACCATGATCATGCCTCCTCTGGGGCCCCGAAGGGTCTTGTGGGTGGTCGTGGTAATAATGTGAACGAAGGGAGCCGGACTCTTGTGGGATCCCGCAATGATCAAACCCGCAATGTGTGCGACGTCAGCAGCAAGGTATGCTCCTACCTCGTCTGCTATCTTCCCGAACTCCTCAAAAGGAATCTCCCTGGGATATGCCGTTGCTCCGCACCATATGAGCTTTGGCTTGTGCTCTAAAGCCAGTTTCCGCACTTCTTCCATATCCAAATACCCGTCTTCTTTGAGATGATATGGAATGCTTTGGAAGAATCTGGCTGAAGCGTTCACTTTTGCTCCATGCGTCAGATGTCCCCCGTCAGTCAAGTTCTGCCCCATGACTTTGTCTCCGTTCTCGCACGCAGCCAAGTACACGGCAAAGTTTGCAGGGCTTCCCGAGTACGGCTGCACGTTCGCGTGAGGGGTACCGAATGCCCGTTTCGCGCGCTCAATGACAAGATTCTCTACTCTATCAATCACCTGGTTCCCTCCGTAGTATCTCTTGTTCGGATATCCTTCCGCATACTTATCGCTCAGTATGGAACCCAAAGCCTCCAGCACGGCTCTGGACGTATGGTTTTCAGAAGGTATCATTTCCAATCCTTCTCTCCGGCGCTTGGTTTCAGCCTCAATAAGATCGTATATTTCCGGATCTGTTTTTGATAGAAATTGGTTCATCAAAAGTGTCTCTATCATGATTCAAAAAGTATATTTTTGCAACCTCCTCTTGAAGCTTACGAGTATTCCCGTGAGAAAGAAGACCACGGTAAGAATGTAATGTTTCCGATGTCGGACTTACTTGAATTCTCCTAAACATTCTTCTCTTTGTGCTCGTACGCAATACTCTATGATCTGGAAAATGCACCCAACCGAGAAAATCTACGCCAGAAACCAGCGTCTGTATAGAAATTTTATCAGGATGCAAAGAAAGTTTCAGCATGTCCTCCAAGAACTTACTAATGAAGAATAGATGCTTTTCTAGCCGCTTTCTACCTTCTGAAAATAGGATGAAGTCGTCTGCGTATCTGATATAGTATCCTGCTTTAAGCGTATGTCTTACGAACTGATCAAACTCATTCATGTAGATATTCACGAGAAGCTGGGAGGTGAGATTGCCAAGAGGCAAGCCGCGTCCTGGACTCGAAGAAAAGAAACTTCTGATCACCTTTTTGAGTAGCCATAAAATATTACTATCAGGAATATATCCGGTAAGAATGTCTTCCAAAACTTTCTGATCAATGCTTGCAAAAAACTTCTTAATATCGCATTTGAGAACCCAGCATGTTCTTGTGTTATTTTTGCTGACTTTATAAGAAAGTTCACGAAATCTGTTTAGTGCCTTGTGCGTTCCTTTGTCTTTTCTGCAAGAAAAGGAATCGGCAATGAAAGTTCTATCAAAAAATGGATATAAAATTCTATAGATGGCGTGGTGAAGCAGACGATCGCGCACAGTCGCCTTGTGAATATTCCTTGGTTTGGGATCTGAAATATTGAAAGATTTGTACCCGCCATGAGCATACGACAGATTGGCAAGATCTTCACGAAGCTGTAGAATATTATCCATGAGATTCAGAGAAAACTCTTGGACATCAAGCTTGCCACGCTTGCCCTTCATGAATTCTCTCCACGCCTCCAAAAGGTTTTCCACTCCAATAATATCCTCAAACGTATGTCTCAATTGAATTTTCACAAAAAATCTTTCCAAGTAAGCCCCCCCCCAACGGACGCAGTTACCTATTATTCAGAAGTTAGTATCAGCATATAAACTCTGGCATGAATATTTTCCCCATTTCCCAAAGACCTCTCGGTATACCATCGGCGAAAAGATTGATACGCTTTTCATTGAAATTATTGAGAATGTTATCATCGCAAGTTTTCTCTCAAAACAAGAAAAAGTACCTTCTATTAAAAATGGCTTGGTGAAACTCGACGTACTTAAGTTCTTTTTGCAAGTTGCTTGGGAAATAAAAGCGTTTGATAATAAAAAATACATTGAACTTTCTGAACAACTGCATGAAGTAGGGAAAATGCTTGGTGGCTGGAAAAAAGGGCTTGAAAACAAAACTCTCGCTATGTAAAAGAGCGAGAGAATACAGCAGTTTCGGGAGAACACCCGGTTGCCATCGTTCCACCTGTTCGGGTTCTCAACGGAATTGGCATTCACGTTCCAGTCGTTGCCGTTCCAATTGACGTTCACCGCACGGAGCTCTCGTACCAAAAGCAATCTCTGCCACCATCCTTTGAGTACTCTCAGGATTGTATCGTATCCCGGGCCTAAAATCCCGCTGGCTCCTGGTACCAATTCCTGTATTTTTGAGAAATATCTCTCGCGCTCTCCTGCAAGACGTATCCGGCAGAACTCTGGCAAAGGACATTTCGGATCCGCGTCGGAAAAGCCGTGACCGTTCCGTTCTTGTGAATCCTCTTTGACTATATCAAATGTTGTGCAAAAAATAAATGCCCTCGGCTCGCAATACTGCGAAGCCGAGGGCAAAGGGTCCAAGAGTCAAAGCTCTAGGAATTGCGGGAGAACACCCGGCGGCCACCGCCCCACCCGTCCGGGTCCTCAACGGAACCGGCATCCACGCCCCAGTCGCCGCCGCCCCAACCGACGCGCACCGCACGGAGCTCGCCGTTAACATCGCGAATATAGAAGATGTTCGCCCACCCATTGGTAAGCAAAACGCCTTCCTCACCCTTCGCTTGACGCTCTATGAGAGCAAATATCTGGGTGAGCGTAGTTTCGGCCTTCTCGTCCCCGAGTTCGGTGAGAATCGGGCCGTCAACCGAGGATGTAATGAGCTTCGCATAGCGAAGCGTAGTTTCCACGACCGGTTCCTCGATCTTCTCCAAAAACCAGGTCGTGAAATTCTCGCCAAGCCAGGAAATTTTCGCTTGGGCATTACCAACTACGAACTTCTCGCGTACCACGAATGGCATACTAGTCGCCGGAATCACGATCGTGCCGATGAGCTCGAGAAGTCCTGACTGAATCCTTCTCCGCTTGAACACTTCACGAATCTCCGCAACGAACGGACCCTTGGCACCGATGATGGTCTGTGCCTCATCGAACGAGAGGTCCGACGGAATCACTCCAGTTATCGTAGCGATAATGTCGCTTTTCTGGCCATCGGTCATCCTGCGGACTGTCCCATGAGCTGTCATGAGCTGTTCCTCCTTAGTGCTAAAATGTGCTTACGTAGCAGATAGATTTACCACGCTACATTATATATAGCACGGATTAAGTGCTCTGTCAAATTTCAGAGATTGTGGTGTGGCTTGAAGCTTGTATGGTAGTAGTTCTCTTTCCCTGCTCCCAATTCTGAAAGGCGGCTATTGCAATCATGACTCCATTATCTGTGCAGAGAGGAATATTGGGGGCGCGGAAGAGAACTGCCGGGAAATCCTTGTGGAGCAAGTTCTTAAGCTCTGTACGCAAATGCTCGTTCGCCACAACTCCTCCCCCCATAAGAACCGTGTGTACACCATATTCCTGTACCGCTTTCAATGTTTTTGATATGAGTACGTCGCAAATGGCCTGTTCCACTTCTTTTGCCATGGCCCTCACGTATGAGGCAGACTTCTTGACTTGAGAAGACCGTTTCTGAAAATCATACAATACTGCCGTCTTCAACCCAGAAAAGCTGAAGTCGTAGTCTTTCGTATGGATCATGGGGCGGGGAAGAACAATGGAGTACTCTCCCGATTGCTTCTCTGCTGCTTTCTTTGCAATAGCTGGCCCTCCCGGATACCCCAGAGAAAGGAGACGGGCTACCTTGTCAAAGCATTCCCCTGCTGCGTCGTCCCTTGTTTCTCCTATCATTCTATATACTCCCAGGCCCTCCATCAAGAGCAGGGCGGTATGGCCTCCGGACACGATGAGAGCTAACGCCGGAAACATTTCAGGAGCATGCAAAAGCCTGAATGAATTATTGCTCTTCTCCTCTTCTAAAAGAGAAACAAGAAGATGGCCTTCCAAGTGATCCACTCCCAGAAGAGGAATGTTCCATGTTGCAGAAAGCGCTTTCGCAAAGTTTATCCCCACCCATAGAGCGGGCTCCAGCCCCGGATGAGAAGTAACGCTGATAAGATCTATGGGAGGTTTCTCATACTGGGAGAGAAAATGAGAGAGTTTCTTCTGCAGCTCCTGCTCTCTTTCAAGAAGGATATGTAAATCGGGTGTTCCTTTCTCCGACTTCTTCTTGTTCAAAAGATCTGCTTCTTCCAATACTTTCTTGAGTACGGGAACGAGGTTCCGCTGATGCTCTCTCTGGGCCAAGTTCGGGACAACTCCTCCCCACTTCTTGTGGAGCGCAGTCTGAGAAGAAGCCTCCTGGGAAAGGATTCTATACGTTTCTCCCTGTACCTCAAGAAGGGCGAGTGCTGTATCGTCGCACGAGGTTTCAATGCCAAGAATAATCATGGATGGTTTCATGCTCTGAGTACCTTAGGCTTGCGAGAAGTGAGGTCTATGATCGTAGAGGGTTTTCCTTTCAATGCTCCTCCGTCTACAAGAACATCTGGTTTTGCCCTTTGTTTTCGGAATTGGGATTCCACCTCTTGCGCGGTGTTTGAGGGATTCTTGTTTGAGATGTTTGCTGAAGTTGCAGTAAGGGGAAACGGAATCATGTTTAAAATATCCTGAAGGGGCTTGTATCGGGGAATGCGAAGGGCAATGCTCCCTTTCTTCACTCCATACAAAAGGATAGAAGACTTCTTTCGTCTTAGGACGAATGTAGTGTTCCCAGGCCAATGTTTCTTCAAATACGATTCCTCATACTTCCCCACGAAGGCAAGCTTCTTTGCCATTGCAATACTGGAGACGAATAAAGGAAGAGGCTTTGAACGGGACCTCTGTTTTATCTGATAGAGCTTTGCAACAGCCTTTTTGTCTGAGGCGTTCGCAAGAAGGCCATATACGGTATCTGTAGGGAAAGCCACGACTTTCCCTTTTACAAGAAAGCCGGCTACCTTGTTCGTTGCTCCGAGGAGAAGCTTCTTCATGTTCTTTGTTCTAACACGAATATGCTCCAAAGAAAAAGGGGCCTGACATACAGAGCCCCTTACAAAGTGAAGGAGAATGCCCTTTTTTGAGATAAGACTGACCACCATCAGCATTATCTCCTCTCCCGGGAAACATTCTCCTAAGAAAAGTATTCTACGATGAGAACCTTGCTGTTAATAATGGTACCTCTGTTTTTCTTCTTTGTCAACTCCCCTTTGTCGTGGTCTGGACTTTGGCAGAAAGCGTCATACCGTCAGCAATATTCTCGAATACCAGCGTTCCAGGATATACTCTGCACTCAGATCCGACGAAGACACCTGGCATAGTTCCTGTGTGGATTCCAAAATGCGTCCCGTCTCCAACAACGACTCCCAGAGAAGAGAGCTTGGTATCAACTTTTTTATCTTTGACCTGGGCTTCTATCGTGTTCCTATCAAGCCTCCTGTTGGCCGTTGCAAACCCCGCCCCAAATCTGCAGTTCCTCCCAATAATGGAGTCCCCTACATACCCTGAATGGAAATGCGTCCCTTCCTGAACGATGGAATGCTTGATCTCGCAAAAAGCTCCTGTCTTCACTCCTTGCTCAATGCTTAAAGGCCCACGCAACACATTGGAAGGTCCGATCTCGCAGTTGTCGCCTATGAAACACGGGCCAGATATCGTAGTTCCTGCTTTC
>JAUSJU010000032.1 GCA_030647175.1 bacterium
TGAGCATGGGGACCCATTCTTTCTTGCCTTCAGCTACCTCGTCCAGATCATTTTCCATTCCAGCTGTAAACTCAACGTCTACGATAACGGGAAAATGCTCTACCAAAATATTGTCCACCGCTTCCCCGAGCTCCGTCAAAACAAATCGTTTCTGTTCGTCTTTAGCCACGTAGTTCCTTGCCTGGATGAGCGAAAGAATAGGAGCGTAGGTGGAAGGTCTCCCCACTCCATGAGATTCAAGCGCTTTTACCAAGCTCGCTTCATTGTATCTGGGAGGAGGCAGAGTGAAATGTTGTTCAGGAGTCAGCTGCTTGAGAGAGAGAGGATCTTGTTCCTTAAGAATAGGAAGGAGCGCCTCGTCAAACTTCAACGAATAGACTTTCAGGAACCCATCAAATCGTAGGATCTGTCCATTTGCGCGGAACGTGTATGCATTCGCTTGCACGTCAATAGAATTGGCGTCAATCAATGCGGGAACCATTTGAGAAGCTGTGAACCTGCGCCAGATGAGGTCGTACAGCCGCAATTCCTGAGGTTTCAATCCTTTCAGGGAATCAGAAGTTTTTCCCGGAGATGCGGGGCGTATCGCTTCGTGGGCTTCCTGTGCTCCCTTGCTTTTTGTCTTGTATCTTCGCTCTCCCGCCCAATACTGCGTTCCATAGGATCCCTCAATGAATTCTTTCGCTCCCAGCAGCGCTTCTGCAGAAAGATTCATGGAGTCTGTTCTGTGGTAGGTGATGAGCCCTGTCTCATACAGGTGCTGGGCAAGCTGCATGGTGAATCGGGCAGAGTAGTGGAATCTCTGCCATGAGGCCTGCTGGAGAGTGGATGTAGTGAACGGGGGCAAGGGATTGCGCTTGGTTTCCTTGCGCTCTACAGCTACTACTTCATAGGAAGCTCCCTCAAGCTCTTTGAGGATTTTGTCAGATTCTTGTTTGTTCTTGATGGAGAGCTTCTCAATCGCAACTCCGTCTTTCTTGGAAAGCTCTGCCTGGAACTCCTCTTTCTTTTCCGTGAAAAGAGTGGCCACAATGTTCCAATACTCCTGAGGAATGAATGCCTTGATTTCTTTTTCTCGTTGTGCAACCAATCTGACCGCGACAGACTGCACTCTTCCTGCCGAAAGGCGTTTTGCCACTTTCTTCCAAAGGAAGGGGGAAAGTTTGTATCCTACGAGCCGGTCCAGGATTCTTCGCGCCTGCTGGGCCTGCACGAGGTTGTCATCAATGGAGCGGGGATGCTGCAACGCTTCTTCAATGGCTTTCTTGGTGATTTCATGAAAGACGATCCGTTGCGGATTCTTCAGAGACAAGATCTCCTTGAGGTGGAATGCGATGGCCTCTCCTTCTCGGTCTTCGTCGGTAGCCAGTATGACCGCTTCCGCTTTCTTCGCTTCTTTCTTGAGGGCGGTCACCGTCTTCCTTGCTTTGGTGGGGATGACGTATTCTGGACTGAAATCATGTTCCACATCCACCCCGAGTTTTCCTTTGGGAAGATCTCTGATGTGCCCAAACGAAGAACGGACTACGTATCCTTTCCCAAGAAATTTTCCAATCGTAACAGATTTGGTTGGACTTTCTACGATAATTAACTTCATACCTTTCCCAGAGTACATTACTTAGGCATTCCTTTCAATCGTTCCACGGCTTCAGAGAGTATCTGGCAGTAGAGATTTAATCCCACGGCGTTCACGGATCCTGATTGTTCTTTGCCGAGAATGTTCCCTGCTCCTCGGATCTCCAGGTCGCGCAAGGCGACACGGTACCCGGCTCCCAAGACGTCTGCTTCCTTGAGAGCAGTAATCCGGAGCTTTGCTTTTTCTCCCAAGTTCTTTCCATGGAGGAAGTACACGAAGGATTCCGAAGAGTTTCTTCCCACTCTTCCTTTGAGCTGGTAGGCTTCTCCAAGCCCCAAGAGCGAGACGTCTTCAATGATGATGGTATTCACGCTTTCAATATCTAAGCCGTTCTGGATGAGCGTGGTGGCTATGAGCAACGAAAACTTCTGGCTCCTAAAATCATCCATGATCTCAATGAGCTTGTGTTCTGGCAATCTTCCATGGATGACCCTGGAGGAAATCCCTGGGACTAACGATTGGAGGCGTTTCTGGACGCCGTAGATGGTCCCTATCCTGTTGTGGAGGTAGTAGATCTGCCCTTTCCGCTTCAGCTCTTGGATGAGAGCTTCCTTGATAACGTTGGTTCCGCGCTTTGCAACGATAATGGAAGGAGCGATCCTCCCTGGAGGAGGAGTCTGGATAAGACTGATCTTCTTTAACGAAGACAGCGCCATTTCAAGGGTGCGCGGGATGGGAGTAGCAGAAAGCGAGAGAACATCTAGCGAGGACTTCATGGAGCGTAGCTTTTCTTTCTGCTTTACTCCGAATCTCTGTTCGTCATCAATGACCAAGAGCCCGAGATTCTTGAACGAAACATCAGCGGAAAGGATCCGGTGAGTTCCAATGACCATATCTATGGTTCCTGTTTTTAATCCTTCGAGTATGTGTGTTTGCTCCTTCTTTGATTGGAGCCTAGACAGCAGGGAAAAACGCAAGGGGAGAGAAGAAAGGCGTTCCGTAAAGCTTTGGAAGTGCTGGTAGGAGAGTATGGTCGTGGGGCACAAGAGAGCTGCCTGATACCCGTTGCTCACCGCTTTCACCATGGTTCTCAGAGCTATCTCTGTCTTGCCGAATCCCACGTCTCCGCACACTAGTCTGTCCATTGGAGTCTCTTTCTGGAGATCTTCTGCAATCTCTTCTAACACGTGGAGCTGGTCAGGAGTTTCCTGGTATGGGAATGAGGATGCAACTTCTGCCTCTACCTCGCTCTCTGGCTCGTAGCGCGACCTTAAGGAGATTTCTTTTTGAGCATACGTTTCCAAAAGTTCTCTTGCTGTTTTTTCAGCATCTTCCCTGACTTTGCGTTTGGTCTTCTGCCATAGAAGGGATCCCAGCCGTGCAATGTGCGGATCGGTGAACCCTACGTACCTGGAAAGTTTTCTTTCAAGACCTGTAGGCACCCAGAGTTTGTCTCCCGCCGCATATTCCAGTATGTAGTATTCTTGATTATTCAACGTTTCTTTTTTCTGAAACCTGGAAACTCCGTGGTCTAAGTGCACGAGAAAGTCTCCTTCTTTGATATCCTTGATATCGGAGAAAAGCTTCTCGTTGCGAAGTCTTTTCGTAAGAATCTTCCGTGTGAGTTCTTCGTCCTGAGGGTCGGTATCAACCTTCCCTATGCTTTCTATCGTGTTCCCGAGGAACTCAAATCGCACTCCGTACTCCATAAAGAGAGGGAATGCTTCAACGATCCCTCCCGTATGGCTGAATTCTCCCGGCTGCTCTACCTTGAGCACTTTTTCATATCCCAGCTCGTCTAACCTGCGCAAGAACTCTGAGAGGTGGCATTGCTGGCCTTGTTCTATGAGAGCCAGATTGTCCCGGAAAAAGGCCTGGGTGTTCTGCGCCTGAAGCAATTCTTGAAGATGCTCTTGAAACCAAAGCCGTCCCTTTTCTACAAAGTAGGGGATGAGAGCTGGGATAACTATCCTTGTATGCTCTGTTGACAAATCCATCCGTGTAAAGTATATTCTGAACCAGTTCGTTCGTCAATAATAGTGAGAGAAGGATAGTATCTCGTTTCAAAAGAGGAGGAGTTTGTAATGAAGATAATGATTGAAGGAACAATCTTTTCGGCAGAAGAACCCGGTACAAGCTTCGGATGGGTATATGCAAATGTCATCATTCCGTGCCCTCTTTCTGAGGCTCAAGGCATCAACTGCGAGGGAAAACTGATGTTCTCTGAACTCAGTGTTGGTAGAGTGTATCCTTCTGGGATTGGGAGACCGCTCAAGAACGAGCCCCTTTTTGGTGATAGTTATAGCCTTAATCCCTCCAAGTCCGGAGAAGCCGTATGCTCTGAATGCGGAATCACGGTTCATATGACCGATCAGCAAATAAAAGAACTCTTCGTAAAAACAGGGGAATGGGGAAGATCAAACCCTCCAAAAAGAACAGGTGCAACAAGCCGCAGAGGGCGGCAATAACTACAGACCGAGATTCACACTCGGCTTTTTCTTTTCTTCCTCAATCAAGTTGAGGAGAGCTTCTGTCGCAGTTTGAAGAGATGTCTCAAGAAGAGGGATCTCTGCGGAAGAGAAGTTTTTGAGGACGAATTCTTCTGTATTTTTAGGCTTGCCATCAGCAGGCTGGATGCCAATGCGTATTCTTGTAAAATCTTTGGTTCCGAGTTCCTGCATTATGGATTCCACGCCCTTGTGCCCTGCAGAGCCTCTTCCTTGCGAGACTCGTACCTGGCCCAATGGAAGATCAATCTCATCATGAAGCACCACAAGATCTCCCTTGAAATACCGACAGAGCGCGTTGGCAGCTTTTCCCGAGTTGTTCATGAAGGTTTCAGGCTTTGCGAGGACAACCTTGGTTCCTTGGATTTCTCCCTCTGATATGGAGGACTCGTATTTTGAAGAAGCTTTGAATCCAGGGAACTTATATTCTTTCGCAAAATAATCTAACGCCATAGCGCCCGTATTGTGGCGGGTGCGTTCGTATTGGCCTCCGGGATTTCCAAGCCCCATGATAATCATGTAAACATTGTAGCAGAACGAAGCACATTGTTCACCCTTGCGAAATCTTACTATTGTGATATAGTGCAGGGTATTGTATGAAAAAAACAGGGTTCGTGATCCGAGAGCTTCTGATTATTGGAGTGGTAGCTGCCATCATCGTCATTCCCATACGCATGTTCATCTTCCAACCATTTCTGGTGAACGGGAGTTCTATGGAGCCGAACTTCCATAACGGAGACTACCTTCTCATTGACGAGATCTCGTTCAGATTGCGCGCTCCAGAGCGCGGAGAGGTCATCGTATTCAAGTATCCAGAAAACCCATCCCAGAAATACATCAAGCGCATCATCGGTTTGCCCGGAGAAACGATAGAAGTGAAGGAAGGAAAAGTGCGCATCACAGGCCCCGCAGAGGACTTCGTGCTTGATGAGGACGTATACCTCCCCGGAATTGAAACGATGGGAGTTGATACCTTAAAGCTTGCGTCTGACGAATACTTCGTTTTAGGAGACAACCGGGAGCATTCTTCTGATTCCAGATACTGGGGCTCTGTTCCGAAAGAGAACCTGATCGGAAGAGTATGGTGGAGAGTGATCCCTGGAACCTTATTCACAGCCATTTCTGAAAAACTACCTATATTATGAAGAAGTTTCATTTTCAAACGCCAACAGGCATCCATGACGTATTGCCGGAAGATCAGGAGTATTTCCGGAAGTTTTTGAGCGTGGCACGAGAGATCGTGGAGTTCTACGGATTCAAAGAGATGGAAGTCCCTATTCTTGAGGAGGCAGCTTTATATGAAAAGGGAACGGGAGAAACAACGGACATCGTAGAGAAGCAGATGTATACCCTGCGAACAAAGGGAGGAGACGTACTCGCGTTGCGTCCCGAGTTTACTCCGGGTATCGTCCGCGCATACATCCAGAACGGCATGATGAACCTTCCTCAGCCGGTAAAACTTTATACGCAGGGTCCGCTGTTCCGCTATGAGCACCCGCAGGCAGGAAGGTATCGCCAGTTCCACCAGTTTGATATAGAAGTGTTCGGGGAAACTTCAAGCGCCATCGATGCCCAGGTCATCCAGCTGTTCACTCTCATCTTGAAAGAGTTAAAGTTCACGCATTTGATCGTGGAAGTAAACTCTATCGGAGACAGCAGCTGCAGGCCGTACTACAAGAAACTTCTTTCCAGCTTTTTCAGGTCTCGGGCCAACAGCCTTTGCCAGGACTGCAAGCGGAGGCTGAAAGAGAATCCTTTGAGGATTTTAGACTGCAAGGAAGAGAAGTGCCAGCAAGTGAAGTCCCAGGCGCCTCAGACCATTGACCACTTGTGCGAAGAGTGCAAAAGGCACTTTAAGTCAGTGCTTGAGTTTTTGGACGAGGCGGACATTCCGTACCACTTAGATCCCTACCTCGTGAGAGGCCTTGATTACTACACCAAGACCGTGTTTGAGATTTTTTCAGAGAAACCGGTAAAGAAGATAGAAGAAGATCCGTCCCAGGGAGAGACGGAAGTAGTCACGAGATCCGCATTGGCTGGGGGAGGAAGGTACGACACGTTGGGAAAGATATTAGGAGGAAAAGATATTCCTGCCATGGGAGCCGCCATCGGCATAGAGCGGATTGTTGCCCTCATGAAAGCGAACGCTGCAAACCTTCCTAAAGAGAAGCCAGGCCCCCAGGTGTTCTTGGCTCAGTTGGGAGAGCTTCCCAAGAAAAAAAGCTTAAAGCTCCTAGAAGAGCTCCGCCAGGCGAACGTCCAGGTCGCAGAGTCTTTGGGGCGCGATTCCTTGAGGGTCCAGTTAGCGAGAGCAGATAAGCTCGGGGTCGCATACACGTTGATCTTGGGGCAGAAAGAAGCGCTGGAGGGCACTATTGTTTTACGCGCCATGGATACGGGAAAGCAGGATATCGTGAAGATGGATAAGGTAGTGGAGGAGACGAAGAAGCGCCTGAGAAAGAAGTCATAGTATGGAAGACTGCATCTTCTGCAAGATCGTGAATAAGGAGATCCCTTCGACCACAGAGTATGAGGACGAGCAGTTCCTCGCGTTCCACGACATTCATCCGAAAAGCCCTTTGCATCTGCTTCTCGTCCCCAAGAAGCACATCCATTCGGTAGACCATCTGGAGTTTCAAGACAGAGATCTTATGGGAGACCTGGTCCTTACCGCTCAGAAGATTGCCAAAGGCAGGGGCTTGCGAGGTTATCAACTTCATATTAATGTAGGCAGGGACGGGGGACAGGTCGTCGACCACCTCCACATGCATTTGCAGGCAAACATATAACCACATCATCATGGAATTCATCGTCAGAAAACAAGAACGAGAAACCGCACAGGGCCTCATCCGCAGGTTCACGAGGCGCGTGAAAGACAGCGGGGTGCTCAACCAGGCGAGAAAGACCAGATTCAGGCAGCACGCAAAAAGCAAGACCGTGAGGAAGAAGACGGCTCTCCGCAAGCTTGAAACCCGCAAGGAATATGAAAAGCTCGTAAAGCTGGGACTGAAATAGTCCTCGCTTTTTCATATGACAGCTCTCCAGCAAACAATCAAAGACGATCTTAAAGAGGCCATGAAGGCAAGGCAGGAAGTGAGGATGGGGGCTTTGCGCATGCTCATGTCCTCTCTTTTGAACGCAGAGAAAGAAAAGCAGCGGGAGCTTGGCGAGGAGGAGATTCAAAGCCTCATAGCTACAGAGGCCAAGAAGAGAAGAGAGTCTGTGGAGACCTATGAAAAAGCAGGGCGTCCAGAGCTCGCTGAAAAAGAGAAAGAAGAGCTGGACGTGTTTCTCAAATATCTGCCAGAGCAACTTTCAGAAGATGTGATACGGACCCTCGTGAAAGAGGCGGTAGCTGACACTCAAGCATCTTCTGCTCAAGACATGGGCAAGGTTATGGCTGCTCTCATGCCGAAAGTGAAAGGAAGAGCTGACGGAGCATTGGTGGGAAGGATCGTGAAAGAAGCTCTTGCGTGAAGCTTTCTACTATTTGTACTTGAAATGAATCATTGAGCGCCGTACCTTCCAGTACGGCGTTTTGTATCGTGTATGCTTGCTTAGACTACACACGAAAGAAAAAGCCCCGAGAAGTGTTACCTTCAAGGGGCTTGGTTTATAGCCTTGGCTTTTAGCCGAGGCCTAGCGGAGGAGGGAGAATGCAGTTCGAATCGTACCGACTACAGAAAAGTGAAAAGTTGGTGTTAGTCGTTACGCCGTCTCGCACTTCAATGTTGATCGTCATGTAGAACGTTAACACTCCGCCCGATGATTCCTGTGTCCAGGAGGTCCCTCGACTGTTGGGATCCCGAGGGTTTTGGAGAAAAGCCATGTAGTCCATCGTGGCGATTACGACGGTGTAACGGCCGGGATGTAGTTGCTCTTGGAATTTGCCATTTACGGTTCGGGCGTATGCGAACCCATATTCGCCGGATGAACTCCTTTCGTTTTCTGGAATGATGGCATACCATACGTCCACGGGAAGGTTGATCGAGAGGTCACTGACATTCCCCGAAATCGTGGCTGGCTCGATCAACTTTTTTACGAAGAAGTCTGCCACATCTGAATATTTGGTGTGACCGACATAATCAGTCATCATTGCCCAATATTGGTGCTCGCCAGGCTCCATTACCAGGTAAGTCTCGCAGGTTGCAAACGTGCCTTTTCCATTGCACCCGCCTCGTTCTACACCATCTACGACAAGGAGCATTCCTTTTATACCGATGCCGGTGTAGTCCCACGCAACGACAGAGAAAAGTGACTGCTCATTGCCGTTTATGTCCGTGTAGAGAGGTGATCTAGAGATCCAAATGTTCATAGTCGGGGTTGGGTTTCCCGCCGCCTGCGTTGCAGGCGCGAAGGGAAACATGGTCCCCATGAGAATCGCCAGAACACCGAGAGTACGAAGAACTCTTGCCAACATTGTCTTTCCTCCTATATAGGTTGTATTCGAACTAAATATAGAATAGCATATCTTTCTTATAATGTCAAGGCATGCTGCTTTTCTTGTGTTTGAGAGGAAACTGAGTACAATTAAGCATTGTGATTGAAATACAGAATCTCACCCGCGAGTCTATTCCCCTAGCCTTTCTCCGCAAGGCAGCTGAGAGCGTTTTGCGCAAAGAGAAAAAGAGCGGGAGAGATCTTTCCGTAGCAATTGTTGACGAAGAACGCATGAAAGAAATCAGCAGGGCATACAAAGGAAAGAAGGATGCTGCAAACGTACTTTCATTTCCCATGAAAGAGTTCGGGCTCGGAGAAGTGGTGCTGTGCAAAAAAGCGATTGCGAAAGATGCCAAGAACTATGGTATAACAGTACAACAGGGTATGGCCTTTATGATGGCGCACGGGATCTTGCACCTCTTGGGATATTCGCATAAAGCAATGGAGAGCAAGGAGTCGGCCATCCTCTCTCAATTCAAATGAAACAACAGCTTATCACGGGACTTGATATAGGATCCACGTCTATGAAGATGATGGTGGCGAGGAAGATAGCTTCAGACTCGCCTTTGGAAATTGTCGCGTATGCGGAAGAGCCTTCTTCAGGGGTGCGCAAGGGCGTGGTGGTGAATTCGGAAGAGGCCGCAAAGAAGATCATGATGCTGAAGAACCGGATAGAGAGCGCTATAGGAAAATCTTCCATTGACGAGGTGGTGGTGAATATCGGAGGAAGCCATCTGTTCCTCACTCCTTCAAGGGGCATGGTGGCGGTATCCCGTGCAGACAGCAATATTTCCCAGGAAGACATTGATCGCGTATTGCAGGGAGCGAGATCTCTTTCCCTGCCTGCAAACAAAGAAGTGCTTGAGGTGTACCCTCGGCACTTTATTGTTGATGGAGAGGCAGGAATTGAGGACCCTATCGGCATGCGGGGCCTGCGCTTGGAAGTTGAAGCGAACGCCATCTGCGCCTTTTCCCCTTACGTAAGAAGCCTTGCAGAAACTATTCAGACAGCTGATCTGGGCGTGGCAGATATGATGCCCTCGGTGCTGGCTGCGGCAGAATCAGCGACTACTTCCCAGCAGCGAGAGCGCGGAGTAGCCTTGATTGAGCTGGGAGCTGCTACGACATCCGTGGTCGTCTTTGAAGAGGGGCACATCCTCCATTTGACGGTGCTTCCCATAGGATCTGCGAATATCACCCATGATATTGCCATAGGGCTCAGGACAGACCCTGAAACCGCAGAAGCGATAAAGAAAGAATTCGGAAGCTGCAACCCTTCGCATGGGAAGCGGTCGCGCACGGTGGAGAAAACCGGCATGGGATCGGTATCCTTTTCCCAGAAGCTTCTTTCTCACATCATCGCTTCCCGTTTCCAAGAGATCTTCCAGCTCGTGCAGAAAGAACTGAAAAAAGCAGGGCGGCAGGGCAAGCTTCCTTCGGGCGTTGTTCTAGCTGGCGGAGGAGCAAAGCTTCCCGGAGTAGCAGATCTCGCAAAGAAGGAATTCAAGCTTGCAGTACGAGTGGGAAGTCCTTTGGAAATGGTGAACGCCCAGGACGATCCTTCAATGCTCGTGGTCGCAGGATTGGTGAGGCGCGCAGCCGAGCTGACGGACGGAAAAGAATACGGAGGAGGAGACTTTTTCAAGAAGGTGAAGAAAGTGCTGAAAGCATTTATTCCATGAACCAGAATATGAAAACCGTTATTAAAGTGGTGGGGCTCGGAGGAGCAGGATGCAATACGGTAGACCGCATGGTGCAGTGCAAGGTGAAGGGGATTGAATTGATAGCTGGAAACACGGACGTGCAGGATCTGAAGAAGATCCGAGCGGACGTGAAAATCCAGCTCGGGAAAGAAAGCACCAGGGGATTGGGAGCAGGGATGAATCCTGAGGTAGGGAAAAAAGCAGCGCAAGAATCTGCTGAAGATCTGCGCAAAGCCTTGGCCGGAGCCGACATGATCTTTCTTGCCGCCGGTCTCGGAGGAGGCACGGGAGGAGGGGCGATTCCCGTGGTTGCCGAAATCGCAAAGTCCCTCAACGCCCTTTGCGTTGCCGTTGTCACCACGCCGTTCTCTTTTGAAGGCGCGTGGAGAGCAAGGAACGCAGCCCATGCGTTAGAGGAGCTTCGCCATAAAGTGGATACGCTTCTCGTGATTCCCAACGACAAGGTGGTAGAGCTGGCTGCGGAAGAAACGTCGTTGCTGGACGCGTTCTGGAAGGCAGATGAAGTATTGAGGCAGGCGGTCCAGGGGATCTCAGACCTCATCGTGAAACCGGGGATCATTAATGTAGATTTTGCCGACGTGAAATCGGTCATGCTCCACGGATCCCAGGCGGTGTTCGGGCAGGGGGTATCCAAAGGGGAGAAACGCATAGCGAACGCTTTGGAAGAAGCTCTCCATTCTCCGCTCCTGACCCTTTCCATTGAAGGAGCAAAGGGATTGCTCATCAATATCTCAGGGTCTAAAGACCTTCGTCTTTCAGAGGTGGAAGAGGCTTCGTCTATCGTGAGGAGAAAGGTGAGCGGCGAAGCAAAGATCATCGTTGGAGCAATGTACGACACGTCGCTGAAAGCCGGGGAGATACGAGTCACCGTCTTGGCTACCGGACTGAAGAGCCAGGAATGAGCGTTTCCAAGGGCCTTTTTCTTTTCGGGATCGGGTGGATAGGAGGGATTGCTCTGCATTCGTTTGTTCCTGTTGAGCCGCGAGGAATACTCGCGCTTTTATTTGCAGGAATATTTGCTCTGGCCATTTTTCGGAGGAGAGGATTGGGAATAGCCCTCATGCTTTTCGCATGCTGTCTCGGCGTTCTCTACCACTCTGCATCGTTGGAGAACGAGGCAGAACATGCGAACTCCTACTCCCCGTTCTTCAACAAGGAGGTGATTGTGAAGGGGCGTATTGCAGAGGAGCCGGAAGAGCGGAGAGAAGTAGGGAGAATCCAGATGCAAGCCCAGGGATTTGAAGGACAGATTCTTTTATTCCTTGAGGTTGACCATGGATTTTCGTATGGAGATATCATTGAGGCAAGGGGCATATTGGAAGAAGCTCCTGTGTTTGAAGATTTTGACTACCGGGCATTCCTGCGAAAGGACGGGGTGTTCGCTACAATGCGAAACCCTGAAGTAAAGCTCGTGGAGCGACAAGCATATCGGAATCTCGGGGAAGCTTTGTACGGCAAGCTTCTTTCCTGGAAAGAGGGACGGCGCGAAGATCTGTACAGAACATTTTCTCCTTTAGAGGGAGCTGTGCTGGGAGCCACGCTCTTGGCTGACAAACGCATGTGGACAGAAGCATTTGAGGCAAAGCTCAACGGCACAGGGCTCACGCACGTGACCGCCATATCAGGACAGCACGTGGCCATCTTCATCTCTCTTCTCACGCCGTTCTTTCTGTGGCTCGGATTATGGAAGCAACAGGCATATATGATTACCTTGGGGCTCGTCGGGATATTCATCCTGCTCACAGGAGGGGACGCGGCAGCACTCCGCGGAGGATTCATGGGATCTCTCGCTTCTCTGGGGGTGATATGGGGAAGGCAGAGCCAGAGCATGCGTCTTCTCGTATTGGCTGGATCTGTCATGCTGCTGTTTAATCCGTTTCTTCTTGCAAGAGACGCAGGCTTCCAGCTTTCATTCTTGGCGGTGCTCGGCATTCTTCTGTTCTCTTTACGCCTCCAGGAGTTCTTGAGGTTTCTCCCGAAAGACTTTGGCATCCGTGAAGCAGGATCCATGACCATAGCCGCCCAAGTGTTCACTACGCCCCTTCTCATATTCATCTTCGGAAGGGTATCTCTCCTGAGCCCTATTACGAATATTCTCATAGGGCCGGTAGTCCCCATGCTCCTTTCTGCGGGGCTTTTGTTCCTCTGTTTTTCCTGGATTCCTTTCAGCATCCTTCTTGCCGCGCCTCTCCACATGATGCTTTCCTATTTTCTTTTCATCGTAGACAGCTTTTCTGCTCTTCCGTTCGGGGTGCTGGAAAGTATACAATAGGACTATGCCTCTTTCTCGGAAAAAAGCATGGGTGGTCACAGCTGACATGGGATATGGGCACCAGAGAGCGACTTGGCCTTTGCGGAACATGGCGCTAAAGAACCGGGTGATCGTGGCGAACGCGTATCCCGGCATGCCAAGCGGGGACGCCTCCCTATGGAAGGAAGTCAGGATGTTCTACGAGGCTATTTCCCGATTTACGAAGTTCCCCGTCATCGGAGATCTCGTATTCAGCCTATTTGACAGCTTCCAGAGGATTGAAGAATTCTACCCTCGTGCCAAGAGCTTTGCAGAGCCCAGTTTTCAGTTGCGCCAGACATACGGATTGATGAAGACGCATTCATGGGGAAAGCATCTCATCGGTCAGCTTTCAAAAAACCCTCTCCCTTTGATCACGTCGTTTGCCCCTGTAGCTTTAATGGCAGAATACTGGAAGTACCCGGGCCCCGTATTCCTCATTGTCACAGACAGCGACATCTCGCGGTCATGGGCTCCGCTCAAAGCTACCAGAACCAGGATCCTGTACTGCGCTTCCACGGAACGATCGAAAGAACGGTTGCAATCCTACGGAGTTCCGAAACGGAACATCAAGGTGACGGGATTTCCTCTGCCAGAAGAATCTCTTGGAAAAAGTATGGAGAAAGCTCTCTCAAGAAGAGTCTCTTTGTTGGATCCCTACAAAAAGTACCGGGGAAAATATAAAGCTCACATCAGTCAGTATCTCAAGAAAGCGCCATCTCAGAATACAAAGGCAGTTACGGTAAGTTTTGCCATAGGCGGCGCTGGAGCCCAGGACGATGTTGCCCATGCCGTAATGGAGAGTTTAAAACCCCTGTTGCGCGAAGGAAACGTCAGGCTCAGCATTGTTTTGGGCACGCATGGAGAATTGCGGGCAAAGTTTCCCAAAACAAAAGGCGTGACCGTTGAAGCATTTTCTACGAAAGAAACCTACTTCCGGTCGTTCCCGAAGATTATAGAGCAGACGGATATCCTCTGGACCAAGCCTTCAGAGCTTGTATTCTATGCGGCTCTCGGCATCCCTTTGCTCCTTGCTCCTCCGATAGGATCTCAAGAGGTGCAGAACAGGAAGTGGGTGCTGGACGTTGGAGCAGGCATGGACCAGATGGACCCCAAGCTTTGCCATCAGTGGCTTCCGGATCTGATTGCGAATGGCAGGTTAGCTGAAGCCGCAATGCAGGGATTCGTGGAAATGGAAAAGAACGGCACCTCAGCTATCAAAAAGTTTGTTGCAACGCACTCATGAAAAAGAAAATCTTTGGAAGTATCGTACTGGTGCTGGGTGTCGCATTCTGCTACCTATTTATAGGGAATGCTCCGCGCCAAGAACATGTGCTCTGGGGAGCGAACTTTTCCCAGAAGCAGGTAGAATCCCTGGGATTGGATTGGAAAGAAACCTTTCTTGCGATTCTTGACGATCTTGGGGCGAGACGTTTGAAGATAGGCGTTCACTGGGACCTTGTAGAGCCAGAGAAAGGGAAGTACTATTTTGAAGATGTTGATTGGCAGATGAAAGAGCTTGAGCAACGAAAAGGAAAAGCAATCCTGGTCATTGGCATGAAGACCCCTCGCTGGCCGGAATGCCATATCCCTTCATGGGCTCAAAGCAAGGAAGAACAGCAGGAGGCAATCCTTTTAATGATTAAGGAAGTTGTTGGAAGGTATCAGAATTCTCCGGCTCTCTTGTCGTGGCAAGTGGAGAACGAACCGTTCTTTCCGTTCGGGCAATGCCCCTGGGTAGACGCTGCGTTTCTCAAGAGCGAGATCGGTCTCGTGCATTCCCTTGATTCGTCTCATCCCGTGGTGGTGTCAGAGAGCGGGGAAGGGAGCCTTTGGATACAGGCTGCCATGCATGGAGATATTGTGGGAACCACCATATATCGCAAGGTATGGTTTAAGCAGCTTGAAGCCTATATTGAATACCCATTTCCTCCGGTATTCTACTGGAGGAAAGCTGTTTTGGTAGACGCTCTGTTCCATAAAGAGGTTATCGGAGTGGAGCTTCAGGCAGAGCCTTGGGGGCCAGATCCCATTTCCCGAAGCTCCTTGGAAGAGCAGGAAAAGAGCATGAACCTCGATCGTTTCCGCAACGTTGTGGAGTTTGCAAAGAACACCGGCCTTCCAGAGCAGTATTTCTGGGGAGCTGAATGGTGGTACTGGATGAAGAAAGAAAAAGGAAGTTCTCTTATTTGGGATGAAGCGAAGAATCTTCCATGGTGAGCATCATCATTCCCACGTTGAACGAGGCTCAGTACCTGCCTCGTTTGCTTTCCTCCATACGCGATCAGGATTACAAAGACTATGAGGTTATTGTAGCTGACGCAGGGTCAACGGACGGAACCAGGGAGATCGCACGTTCATGCACGGTTGTTCAGGGAGGGAATCCCGCACGAGGGAGAAATGAAGGGGCTTGCGTTGCCAAAGGCGACTACCTGTTATTCCTTGATGCTGATGTAGTGCTGCCCAAAGGATTTCTTTCGTCTCTCATGCAGGAAGTTCGAGACAAGAACATCGGAGTCGCAGGATGCGCTCTCGTGCTTGATGAGCAGGGAGTATTCTTCCGCCTCGGAGAGAAGCTATGGAACGGATACTTTTGGCTTACCCAGCATTTCTATCCGCATGCGACGAATTGCTTTCTCGTGGCAAAAGAGGTACATGAAAGGATCCAAGGATTCAACGAGCGTATCCACCTCGGAGAAGAGTTTGACTACGTCAGAAGGGGAGCTAGCGTTTCAGCGTTCGCATTCTTGATGAACCCTGCGTTTATCGCTTCTGCTCGGCGCGTAAAGAAGGAAGGTCTGCTTCGGACATTCTTCCTCTATATCGTAGCTGAAGTTGCCATGACTCTGGGCATCAAAATCACTTCCCCAAAGTTCCCCTACCATTTCCACACATATGAAAAAAAAGATCATCTATCTTGATTACGGAGCAACCACTCCCATAGACAAGGAAGTGCTTGCAGCGATGCTTCCATACCTCAAGCAGGAATACGGCAATCCTTCCTCACTGCATTCTCTCGGGCAGAGTGCGATGGCAGCCGTAGACAAGGCGCGGATGAGCGTTGCCTTGTTCCTTGATTGTTCTCCAGACGAGATCCTGTTCACGTCGGGAGCTACGGAAGCGAATGTAACGGCAATCCATGGGGCATTAAAGCAGATGCCTTCTGGCAAGCCCCATGTGATCACTTCGGCAATTGAGCACGAATCGGTATTGGAGGCATGCCGCCAGCTGGAACTGCAGCAGAAAGCAGATGTCACATACCTTGGAGTGAACGGTCAAGGAAAGGTTCAGATTGAAGACGTAGAAAAGGCCTTGCGTCCTGAGACCGTGCTCGTTTCCTTGCAATATGCCAACAGCGAGATCGGAACCGTGCAGAATATCCGGGAGATAGGGTTTCTTCTGAGGAAGCAAGGAGTCTTGTTTCATACGGATGCCGTGCAGGCAGCGAACTTTTTAGATTGCAGAGTTTCAGAGCTCAACGTGGATTTTTTGAGCATGAGCTCGCACAAGATCTACGGTCCCAAAGGAGCAGGGGTCCTCTACCATAAAATGCATATTCCGCTAGCTCCGTTGTTGGTCGGAGGAGGGCAGGAAGGAGGGCTGAGATCTGGAACAGAGAATGTGGCTTCTATCGTGGGAATGGGAAAAGCCGTAGATCAGCTTTCTTTCCCTCATCTCAATCTCATCAACATCAAGATCCGCCACATGAGAGACAGGCTCATCAAGGGTATACTGAAAAAGGTGGAAGGAGCTTCTCTCAAGGGCTCTCTTGAAGGGAGGTTGCCCAACAACGCGCACTTCACGTTTGAAGGGGTGGAGGGGAGGGATATCGTCATGCTGCTTGATCAAAAAGGGATAGCTGCGTCTACGGGATCTGCATGCTCTGAGAGGTCGCAAGAGCCTTCCCATGTCCTGCTGGCTCTTGGCATTGAACCATCAAAAGCCCTGTCTTCTGTAAGGTTCAGCCTCGGGAAATACACGAAGGAAGAAGATATTACAAAAGTGTTGAAAGTGCTGCCTCCAGCTATTGACCAGCTGCGCAGGAGAGCAGTACACTAGATTTGAATTTATATGAACCGCTACGAATTGCCTTCATTCAACGTCATTGCCAGAGAGATTCTTGAGCAATGGAATGCCAGAAAGCAGGCCCTTACAAGAACATTCTTCATTGCGGGGCTGATTTTGCTGAGCGCTTTTTCCGGCATGGTAGGGTCGTACATATACCTTGCAACGAACGGGCATGTCATAGAGAACATTACCTCGCTCCAAAAGGAAAACAGCCAGTCCTTGTATGTTCCCCAGACCACCCAGGAAGAAAAGATCGTTGACGTGGTAAAGAACGCTTCTCCTGCGGTAGTGTCTATCATCATCACCAAAGACGTGCCCATTGTGGAGCAGTACTTTACCGACCCGTTCCAAAACTTCTTCGGAGACTCTCCTTTCCAGTTCCAGGTTCCCCAATATCGGCAGCTTGGCACGGAAAAGAAAGAAGTGGGAGGAGGATCGGGATTCATCGTTTCAGAAGACGGGTTCGTGCTGACGAACAAGCACGTGGTGATTGATGAAAAGGCGGACTACACGGTGTTCACGACCGATGGGAAATCGTATCCTGCAAAAGTACTGGCAAAAGATCCTGTGCAGGATCTGGCGGTACTGAAGATTTCCCAGGACGAGATCGTGGGAGAAGGGGGCCTTGTGACCAAGAAACCTTTTTCCAAGGTTCAGCTGGGAAACTCTGACGGATTGCAGATAGGGCAGACGGTGATCGCCATAGGGAATGCCCTGGGAGAATTCCGCAACACGGTATCGGTAGGCGTTATTTCGGGGCTTGGAAGAACGGTCACCGCTTCAGGAGGAGATTTCGTGGAAACCATAGAAGATGTCATCCAGACGGATGCTGCTATCAATAAAGGAAATTCCGGAGGGCCGTTGCTCAATCTGGCAGGACAAGTGATAGGAGTGAATACCGCGACCGTGCTTGATGCCCAGTCCATCGGATTCGCAGTGCCCTCAAACAAAGCGAAGAGAGACATTGAGCAAGTGAAGAACGGAGGGAAGATCATCTATCCTTTCTTGGGAGTCAGATACCTGCTTCTTACCGAAAAGCTTGGGAAGGAGAAGGATCTTTCCGTAGATTACGGAGCGTTGATCCAGAAAGGATCTCAGGGGGAGAAAGCGGTAGAGCCGGGATCTGCAGCCCAGAAAGCAGGCCTTCGGGAAGGGGATGTCATTCTTGAGGTGGGAGGAGAAAAGGTGACGCAGGATAATT
>JAUSJU010000013.1 GCA_030647175.1 bacterium
TGTTCGGGCTTCCCTACGTGGTGGCAAAAAGCGGAATAATCCCCGCCCTTTTTTATTTCCTGCTCGTGGGAGGAATCGTCATGCTCTTACACCTGTGCATGGGAGAAGTATGCCTGAGGACAAAAGAGAAGTACCGGCTTGTGGGGTATGCGAACATGTACCTCGGGCTTCCGGGGAAGATTCTCGTCACGTTTACTGCGCTCGTTGGCAC
The DNA here is from genome assembly GCA_030647175.1 of bacterium. GTDB lineage: Bacteria > Patescibacteriota > Minisyncoccia > Minisyncoccales > UBA10102 > JAUSJU01. The sequence continues at coordinate 212 of JAUSJU010000013.1, forward strand.
CACAGGCACCCTGCTCGTATACCTCATTCTTGGAGGAAAGTTCTTGGCCATGTTCTTTCCAGGAGCTCTTTCCATTGAGATTCTCACCGTCCTTCTGGGATTGGCGCTTTCTTTTCTCATCCTCCAGGGGATCCAGCTCATCTCAAAGATAGAATTCTTCACCAACGCAGCCCTTTTCCTCGCGGTATTCCTCATCCTTCTGTTTTCTCTTCCCCACCTGAAAGCAGAGAACTTTTCTCTGATCTCTTTTCCAGATATGTTCCTGCCCTACGGCGTCATGTTCTTTGCGTTCATAGGATGGGCTGCGGTTCCTGAAATAGCGGAGCTCTTCAAGACGCACAAAGAGAAAGGCGGGTTTGAAAAGGCGATTATATGGTCTTCCGTACTGAGCGTTCTCTTGTGCGCGGTATTTTCTTTCGTGGTGGTGGGGGTATCAGGTACTGCCACTACAGAAGATGCTCTCACGGGACTCGTCCCGTTCTTTGGAGTATTGATCGTCGCAGTTGGGGCGTTCTTCGGGTTAATGACCATCGCAGATTCTTTTTTAATCTTCGGGAACTATCTAAAAAACTCTCTGAAGAAAGATTACGGGATGCCAGACCCTGTTGCGTTTCTTTTGGCAACCGGAGCCCCTATCCTTCTTTTCTTGCTAGGGGTGCGAGAACTCATTCAGGTGATTTCTATCGTGGGAGTGTTCATCGGAACCATCGAAGGAGGAGTCATTCTTGCCATGTTTTGGCAGGCAAAGAAAAAAGGAAGCAGAACTCCAGAGTTCTCCCTTTCTCTTCCTCTGACACTCGTGCTGTTCTTGGGATTGATGCTTGTACTGGGAGCTGCAGCAGAGTTCTTAGCCTGAGGTTGACTCCACCTCGTTTCTTCTCTAGGGTGGGAGCAGATCTTTCTCAAATCTTCACATACGAAAGGAGGAGAAGTGTTTTTTCTCACAGAGATACTAGGATTGGACCTTCTCTTGCTGGGTGAAACCCCTGCGTTCCGCTCCTTCTCCATCAAGGACAGGAATCCTGTGAGCGGGGTATACAAGAAGAACCGTCAGCTGGAAGCGCCGAACCACGCAATGAGCATCATTCACGGACGACTCATTCGGTACCTTCGTTCTCTTCAGATCCAGCTTCCCTACGCTACCGCCTGCAGGCCAGGAGATTCTCCCCTTAAAAACGTGGAGAATCACAGGAACAGCAGATTCTTTTTTCTCCTTGATTTGAGGAGCGCCTATCGGGGCGTAGATATGAAGATGCTGGCAGAAGCACTCTGTCGTGAAGACGCGAGGCTTCAAGAGCACGTCCCGGAAGTACAAGAGTTTCTGGAGCAATACTGCAGGTCACAGTTTGGCGGACTCGCCACAGGAGCCCCTGCTTCTCCAGATCTTTTTAATCTGTACTGCGCATCTCTTCTTGATGAACCCATAGGATCAAGAACAAAGGGATGGACGTATACGCGGTACTTAGATGACCTTACGATTTCCGGAGATATGCCCATAAGCAGGAAGATGCGCGAAGATATCAGGGATATCGTGGGGCGCGCAGGGTTTGATGTGAATCACACCAAGGCTCAAGTATTGGATCTGCGGAAAGGGCAGATTGCGATAAACGGCGTGGGTCTGGAGTTCGGAGGAAGAATTTTTGTCCCACGATCCTACGTGACTCATGTGACCGGGCTCTTGCACGCAGCGCTTCTCGGAGACGAATCAGTACGTTTTCAAGTAGAGGGCGCGATGGGGGTGTTCAAACAGATCACGGGCCGTAAGAATCAGAACAGAACAGAGCAAAGAGTGCTTACTCTCTACAAGAAGTTCCGCAGGGGAACGCAGTATAAGCGCAAGAAAGCAATGCCCTAGCGCCTCTCAATACAAGAGGCGCTTTTCTTTTTCAATCTTCCGGCCTACAATACGAGCAAGCTGGCCTTCGCACGGGGAAGCTTCCCCAAATGGGCTCCCTACCCGTTGAGATCATTGTCGTTGTCACTACTGAGGGAATATCTCATCGTGCATACGATGAGAAGGGTTGCTGTCTGAAAGGACATTGCATCCCCTTACGAGGCGTCGCTTCTTTTTCTTCCGCATCCGTGACCGCACGGCTTCGGTGTAGAAGCGACCTCAGCTAGCCAGCTCTTCTGCTCACAAGGCGGAAGATGACAACGAACATGTTTTGAGGGTAGGGAGTCCACGCTGAGCACTTTCTTTCCAAAGGCATCAAAATCTGATGCCTTTTTCTTTACCAGAGCGTATTGGGGTATAGTAGAGATTATGGAAGAGAATATAGGTGCACATCTGTTCGTATCGGGAAAAGTGCAGGGAGTATTCTACAGGAAACACGCCCAGCAAAAAGCAAAAGAGTTCGGCCTCACGGGATGGGTTCATAATCTTATTGACGGCAGAGTGGAGATCTCAGTTGAAGGAGAAAAAGAGCATACTGAGCAGTTCATTCTCTGGGCCAAAGAAGGTTCTCCGTTCGCGCAGGTAGAGGATGTGCGGGTTGAGTGGAAACCATACGAAGGGAAATGGAACGACTTTGAGGTGAGGGAGTTTGGATTCTGATTCTGGTGGTGATATACTGGACGCCATGAGAACGATCTTCGTCCAGAAGTTCAGATCTTGGTTCCTGCATTCATGGAAGGGGTTCTTCGTGATAGGACTTATCATTTTGGGGGATGAGTTTATACGCCAAGGATACTTTTTTAAAGCGAGCGACGTCATCGCATTCCGCCCCACGCACGAAAAGTTCCTCGTGGGAGCGTTTCTCCTGCGGATTGCGGGGCCGTTGCTTGCAAAGAAGAAATAATATGGAGCAGATCATTCTCGGAGGCATTATCGGAGGGGTAGTGAGAGGGCTCGTGGGGTTCGTAAAATACCGCTACTCCTACAAGGATGTAAAGTTTGATATCGTTAAGCTTTCTTCCACGGCAGCCATTTCAGGACTCGTTGGGTTAATCTCTTCGTTTACCGTGAAGGAGCTCGGATTTTCCTTCTTGGGAGCTCCTTCTATGAGCTTTGCCATGGCAATCATCGTGGGATATGCAGGAGGAGACTTTCTTGAGAACCTCTACAAGATCATTCTCAAGAATCCTTCGTTGACCGTTCCTCCAGAACAACCTAAATGACCATTGAAGGATTCAAAGAGAAGTACGGATATGAAATTGAGGGGATGTGGTTGCCTCGCGTGACCGCCATTACCTCGGTGGTTTCCAAATACCCCCTGTTCTTGAAAGACCGGGGGCATTTTGAGGAAGCAGCCCAGTGGGGGCACTTCGTCCACAAGATGTTCGGCCAGTTAGCCCGCCACGAGCGCTTTGAGGAGACGGAAACTACGATAAAACTCTCCCAGACGTTTCAGGACTGGATGTTTGAGAACGACATCATTCTCCAGAAGGAGGATATTGAGAGGCGCGTGGTCCATGCGGAATTGGCGTATGCAGGAACGCTTGATCTCGTAGCCCAGGTGAAAGGGAGGGTATCCGTCATTGATTTCAAGACCGGCGCCCAGATGAGCCCTGAATACCTACTACAGACCGCAGGATACATGGCTGCCTACAACGAGACGGCAAAAGTTCCTTCTGAAGCGCGGTGGATACTTCGCATCGACCATTACCAGGAGTGCATGGGATGCCTCGCCCAGAGAAGAGAGCGGGGGTCGCAGGTGTCGGTACGGGGAGGAAAATCCTCTTGCAACCATCAGTGGTCTTCTCTTAAAACTACGGGAGAATTCATCGAGCTCAAAGAGTACGAACAGGATCTCAAAGCATTCGTGGCTGCCAAAGAGCTTTGGGAGTGGCATAACCGGGCAATGCTGCGCACTATTCCTAACTACCCCAAAACCGTATGAACATTGAGCGCATCATCGGATTCCTTCTCTTGATTCTCGGATTAGGGATCATCGGATTCACCCTGTTCAATTCATTCCAGATATTCATGGGGAAGATGGACCCCCCGCAGGTCTTCTCTGCAGAACAGAAACAGCAGGCGGCAGCTCCAAAGAGCACGGCTCTTTCAGCAGAGAACTTGCAGCAGCAGGCACAGCAGATTATCCAAGACCAGATTCAGAACATTCTTCCCCAGGGCACCATTCCCCGCATGCTGAACTTGGCCGCATGGTCGTTCTTGGCCGGCCTCCTCATGCTTGGAGGATCTCAGATTGCGGGACTCGGCATCAAACTTATCGGAGCAGGGAAAAGCAGCCCTCAACAAAAATGAAGTTTATCGGGGACTTCCATATCCATTCAAAGTACGCCAGAGCAACTTCTCAAGACATGAATCTTGAGAATCTTGCTATATGGGCCAAGAAAAAAGGCATTCAGGTAATGTCTACCGGAGACTTTACGCATCCAGCCTGGTTCCAAGAGTTGAGATCCAAGCTGGAGCCTTCGGCTCCGGGACTTTTCAAGCTGAAAAATAATACTTCGGGAACCTCGTTCATACTGACCACGGAGATAAGCTGTATTTATTCAAAGAACGGCAAAGTGCGCAAGGTCCACCTTTTGGTATTTGCTCCCTCCTTGGAGGCGGTAAAGAAGATTAATGACCGGTTGGCATTGCGGGGAAACTTGGCTGCTGACGGAAGGCCCATTATCGGCATTGACGCAATAGACGTGGTAAAGATCGCGTTAGACGCTTCTCCTGAATGCATGGTGATCCCGGCTCACGCATGGACTCCGTGGTTTGCCGTGTTCGGCTCCAAGTCAGGATTTGATTCTCTGGAAGAGTGCTTTGACGATTACGCCAAATACATCTACGCCGTTGAGACGGGGCTTTCTTCAGACCCCGCGATGAACTGGCGGTTCTCCAAGCTAGACAACGTTGCGTTAATAAGCAATTCGGATTCCCACTCTTTGCAGAAGATCGGAAGAGAGGCGAACGTATTTGATACGGAAGTGAGCTACCAGGGGATAGCTGACGCCATCAAGACGAGAGACCCCAAGAAGTTTCTTTTTACCGTGGAGTTCTTCCCCGAAGAAGGGAAGTATCACTACGATGGGCATCGCTTGTGCCATGTGAGTCTGGCCCCGGCCCAGTCCAAAGAGAGGAACGGCATATGTCCCAAGTGCGGAAAGCCTCTAACGATCGGAGTGCTGAACCGAGTGGAGGAATTGGCTGACAGGCCGGAAGGGTTTGTGCCTCCAAATAACATCCCCTTCAAGAGCCTGGTGCCTCTAGATGAGATCATCGGGGAGGCTCTCCATGTAGGAGTCCATTCAAAGCAGGTGCTCAAAGAATACGAAGGGCTTCTTGGCAAGATTGGGAGCGAGTTTAAGATTCTTTTAGATACTTCTCTCTCTGACTTGCAGGAAGCGACACTTCCTGAAATAGCCCATGCCATTTCCTGCGTGAGAGAGGGGAAGATTCGTATTGAACCAGGATATGACGGGGAATACGGAAAGATAGCTCTTCCCTCGGCTGAGAAAGAGGCCCCCTTTACCCCTCAGCGGAATTTGTTGTAGAGTGGACGTACTATGAAAAACCTGCTTGAGTTCGAGCCCATCCAGAAATTCATCAAGGCAGTAGGCCCCGACATTGAGCGGTATTTTGGGAAGGATCCCGGCTGCATCATTTACCTTCAGCCAGACGGTATTTTTTACGCGCAAGGACTGCTTCTTTGGCTGAACGGGCGAGGGAAGAAAGATCTTGCCCTTTGCACTATGGCAGACGACGGAGAAGGATTGGAAGAAGGGAAGGTGCGTGGCAAGAAAGTGCTGATCGTAGACAACGACGTTATCTCCGGCAAATCATACAAGCGCTCCATGGAGGCTCTGAGAAGCAGGAAAGAGAAGCTTGCCGTCAAGGATATTAAATTCGCAACGTTCCTGGACCGTCCGGGGCTCACCGATTTTTTCGTAGAACGGTATTCGGCAGAATCCATTTGGAAGTTAGAAGAATTGGATGCTCTAGACCACAAGATCATCTCTCTCCTTTCGCATAACGGCAGGATGTCGTTTGCGGAGATCGGCAAAGACGTCCGCTTAAGCGCAGTAGCCATAAAACACCGGGTGGACAAGCTCTTGCGGGCGAACATCCTCAAGATCCAGGGAAGGCTTAATACAGAGCGATTCTATGAGCTGTCAGCCGGCATTCAAATTGAGTGCGAAGGAAAGAACATTGAGATATTGATCGGAAGACTCCGGAAAAAGCACGAGGTGTACCATATTGCGAAACGATCGGGGAAATACAATCTGACCGTGAGTATTCTCGTGCAGAACATAGAGGACGTGGAAGAATTCATTGAGAACGAAATTCGCTCGCAGCAGGGAGTGAGGCAGATTGAGGTTCATGTGGGCGAGCTCCCGATCATCCCGAAGACGTTTTCTCTCCCTATAGAGTGAGCCATAGTCTGGGTTGCGTATTCCCCAGGCATGGACTATACTCTGGCAACAGAGCACCTTGGTATATTCCCGCAAAATACTGAACAGAAAGGAGGTGAAAGAAGGTGGAAAAGCAGCTTCTATTGTTGTTGGAAGAGTTTCTCAAGGCGGTAATAGAATTGGTAGAGGAGAAGCGATACGATAAAAGGCAATCCTCTGATATCTTGGGGACTGTCGCCGGTCGCTCCGTGGACGAAGACGTCGAGATCAAAATAGACCGCGAATGCGAAGATCTCTTCAAGAAGCATTTCCGTAAGTTCTGCAGAGAGCACCATATTGCCGTTCAGGTGTACTCAGAACACGGCACCTACAAGCTCGGAAGAGGAAAGGTTGTATATCTCTGTTTCATTGACCCCTTTGACGGATCAGGCCTCTTTCAGAGGGGACTGCCGGCGGAGTGGTATTCGGTATTGAGCATTTGCACTCCAGACGGCAGGCCGGTTGTCGGGGGCACAGTAGATATTCTTCGCAGAGAATTGTTCTTGGCTGATGTGCCCAACGAACAAGTTGAACTTTGCGACTTGAGACGCGGAACAAGGGAGATGGTTACGCCGTCCTCGCGGACTGCGGTCGATAACGAGACCATTCTTGCCGCATACCTCATAGACCCGTCTTATCAAGAAGAATGGACAGATAGGATGCGTCCATTCTTTGCATCTTCGCCAAGACAGTCGAGAAATAGTTTTTCGCGTCTTCGGAGAAGGCTTGCCAGAATTCCTGGTATCAGGCATTTGATCCGCCAACCGCTTACGTTGCCCGGGATTCGGACATGGCCTAACGGCGGTTCTTGCATTTATTCCTGGCTTGCCATGGGAAGGGTACACGCCTATGTGATGTTCAACGAGCCCAGATCAGAGATTGATCCAGGGCTCGCATTCGCAGAAGCGTCAGGGTTAACGCTGTTCTCTGTAGAGGCAAACGGGAGACTTATTCCCTATTCTTTCCAGGCAGGGCAGTCGGCGGGCAGAGTGCCGTTCTTCATTGCTGCTTGTAGCGATGATCTCGCTCGGGATATCGCAAGACTTGTACGAAATGGGGAGTTATCATAAGGGGTTCTCGGAGATTATTTCCGGAGCCCCCTTTTTCTTTTTTGGCATTTGACAGGGTTCCTTGGGGAGGTAATATGATATATCCTGAAACAAAGGATTTAGAATAGAAAACAGAGGAACTTATTCTGAAACATGCAGAAATAGGAATAAAT
>JAUSJU010000039.1 GCA_030647175.1 bacterium
TCAAGACGGCCCTGGATCTATTGGCCAAAAGATTCATGAGGTTGGGAGCCGAGCCGACGCTTATGACCTTGTCAAAAGAAGATATGGAGATCACGCGCCAGAACCTGAACAGACGCACCCAGAATCTCAAAGCCCTCATGAAAGGGTTCTGGGAAAGAGAGGAATCTAAACTGATGATCTCCCCTGAAAAAGGATACGAGATGGTTTTCTCAAACACGACAAGGGAGCATGCGACCTGTTTGGGGAAATGAAGAGACAGCGTGGAAACGACCCGCTCCCCTCCCCCTTGAGCTAATGTTGGAATCAAAAACGCGATGCGCGTCAGAGAAGAATTCATGCTCTTTGTCGTCTGCTCTGCGCCATGCGCCGCAGCTCGTGCGCGATCTGGCCGTAATCATTTGTATCGTTCTCAGCCATGGCCTCGGTAGTGATCCCGGGGATTGTGTTGCGCAGATACGACACCACGAATTTCAGATTGTGCTCTTCCAGGTTCTCTTGCGGGATCTTGTTTCTGCGGTCTGCAAGAATGAGCTCTCGCAATTCATCAATGTTTTTTGGCGTACGGCAGAACGGGTGGTACGTATAGAATACATTTCCCAGCACGTAGGCTGGTTTTCCCGCTAAAACAGCCTCCATGCCAGCAGTTCCGGCAAGCGTGATCACTCCTTGAGAATTACGAATGAGCTCTTGTATGTTCTCCTGAGGAGCTATGAGCTTCACGTTCGGAATACTCTTGATTTCCCGATAGAAAGAATCAGGTTTCGTGCCAACCGCATACGGATGCTCTTTCACGTAGAGCATGGAGGGGAAAGTGATGGAGAATGCAATGTTCCGAATCGTTGAAACCTGGTCTGCATACTGCATTGCCTGGACCGAGGTAGATGACTCAGGCTGCAGATGGAGAGGAAACAAATAGTACTCGTCCTGCAGATCACCCGCTTCATAGAGGCTCTTCTGGGTCGCAATGCGGGCCTGGCGTCGGGCGAGCGCAAAAGGAGCCCCGAAAGCTACTGCTAAGCGGGATTCGCTCTCAAAATCAACTCCTTTGAACTTCGTGCGCTCTCTGAAGTACCGCCACAACGGCCCTCCGACTTCTCGCACTCTCTCTATATAGTGAGCAACGTATTCAAGAGGCCCGAACCGGATCTTGCCGACTCCGTAATACGAAGGGAGCCGTTTGTGGGAAAGAAATTCTTGGATAAAATGGCGCGCGAACTCTTTTTCTTCTGCAGAGATGCTTTCCTTCTTGAGCGCTTCAAACGTCTGCCGGTACAGCACATTGTCAAAGCCGGAATCAAATACATCAAGATGCCCTGCGATTCTTGAATCTATAAGACCAAGGTACGGTATGCCGTACGTTGCAGCCAGGAACGAGGCGGGCTGGGCCGCGCTTCCAGACGGAGGTTCAAAAAGAATCGCGTCAGGCTTCTCTCTTCGCAAAAACTCATCAAAAAACTGATAGTTCTGGGCGAGATGCCGTGCTGACTCTTCATACCCCCACGGCCAATCGCCCGCGCGATCAACATCCGGATACAGCTCGCGCCAGGTGAGATCTCCGTAGTCTTTGCGCGAGGCGTCATAGTGCGCCAAGAACCAATCCACTTCAGAAAAGGAGTGTGCTTTGCTGGAAAAATACCGGGCTTCTCCGTACTCTGCCAGCTTACTGGTATACACCAATACGCACTCATCTCCCTGTTCCAAAAATGTTGAAGAGAGCTTCCCGAGAAACTCTGTTAAAAAGGGGGCGCCGTTTATGATAATGCACCATTTCATGGAAGATTGCGTAGAATGAAAGCTGCCATGCGCTCGCCTGCTTTTCCATCCGGATTCCCAACATATCTTTCTAAGGCGCGTTTGGAGGCAGGAGACAAATCGGTAGCTGGTTTCTTTGGGTTTGTTGCGGCATCCTCAACAAGACGTACCAGCTCTTCTTGGGAATGCGCCCAGGATACGGCTTCTCCGTATTCAAACATGCAATGTTCGGCTCCCGGTAAAAGAGCTTCGCCGAACCTAGGAACTATCACGGGTTTCCCGGCAGCTATAGCTGAAAGCACCGCCGTGCTATTGAAGCCCACAATGACTGAAGCCCGAGGGACCAGGCTCTCTCCGAGGCCTCGCTTGATTACCTTCAGATTGCTTGGCAGGCTTGAGGGAAGCACGGCATCTATGAAATCTTCATTTTCTTTGCCGACCTTCACCTTAATGATCACCTGAAGGTCTGGGCGTTTCCGCGCCAATTCTACAAGCGCCAAATGAGTGGAGCGCCCCAGTTCCTCCCACGTGAAAGGCTTTGGGACTGGCGGCGAAAGGGCGTTTCCCCACCATTCGTCTTCCACCCAGGGAAGCCCTACACCAATGGCGGGAGAGAATGAAAAGAATACCACCAGTCCCTGCTCTGCGCCTTTGTTGCCGCTTCTTCGCAACGCGTGCAGAGAATCAATGCGGGGGCAACCGGTTATCACCACCTGATCTTCTCTCGCGAATCCCGAATGCACGATGACGTCCCTCTCCTCCTGATTGTACACGCTAATGGCTCTTCCGGTACTCCCGAGACGGAATTGATATATCTTTTCGTCTCGCTTGTGTTCTGCAACGGATTTCGCCCCTTCCTTGAATAATATAATGAATGGCGTGCCAAGCTCTTCTACCGCCACAGCGAACTCCCGCTCTGAACTGTAGAAAATGCTGAACCCTATAACGGCAGAGATGCGTTTCCACGCGCCGTAGTAGCGCCATATCGCTTTGAGAAAATCGCGGTACCGCTTTTTCGCCAGCTCTACCTTGGAATCTGAACTTGCGTATACGTAGTCAGTCGTGATGGATTGTGGCAAGAACGCATACATCACCTCGCCTACTGCTTTGCGAACCAAGGTCCATACTTCAATATTGCAATCCTCCATTGTTTCAAGACTCGCATATAAATCTTCTGGACCTCCTGACTTGGGAAGCGCGAGAAGCCTCCTTTTATTTTTGGACGTTCCATACGTACGTGTACGCACCGTCAAAAGATACCAGGAAACAGCAACAAGGAAAGGCGAGCGCACTCGTGCACCTATAAAGGCTAAAAAGTAGAGGGGGCGTACGACAAATTGTTTCAAAATGCGGAATATCAGTTTCATAAGATTTATGACGCCAAGTCTACGAAGTTCTTGAGCAGAGCCAAACCTTTCGGCCCGCTCTTTTCAGGATGGAACTGGCACCCGTACAAGTTTCCTTTTCTGATCACGGCCGCAATCCGTATTCCCCCGTAGGAGGTGTCGGCAATTCTCTCTTCTTCGTGGACAGGGACAGGCGTATACGAATGGACAAAGTAGAAGCTTGATCCTTGTTTAATACCCCGTAGGATCCCTTCTTCAAACGTATCCTTGCCCGTTGCGTCTTTAATAGAATTCCATCCTACGTGCGGTATCTTGTGGAAATTTCCATCAACATCCTTGTCTGCAATCTTGACCACGTTCCCTGAAATAAATCCCAGTCCTTTGTGGAAGCCGAACTCTTCGCTTCCATCCATCATCATCTGCATGCCCAAGCAGATCCCCAGAAACGGGCGTCCGCTCTTGGCAAACTCTTTGATGGAATCTATCAAATTCCTCTTCTCTAGCTCTGCCATGGCGTTTCCGAATGCTCCGACGCCAGGCAACACCAATGCTTTGGCTGACCGTATGGCATCCAAAGAATCCGTTATCACAGCTGCAGCCCCCACATACGCAAAGGCGCGCTGCACGCTCAGCACATTGCCCACCCCGTAGTCTACAATGACAATCTCATTCATTGGCGTCTATTCTTACTGATATGCCTTTCTCATGCATGAAGCTCTTGATCCTCTGAATGCCTCCTTGTTCGTAGTGCAGAAATGAGGCTGCAGCCACGGCATCCGCCTTAGCTATAACGACCGCATCAACGGCGTCCTGTTCTTTTCCCAAGCCTCCTCCAGCTATGACCGGTATGGATACGGCCTCTGAAATCTTGCGTATCAAGTCCAGATCAAATCCTTTTTGCGTGCCGTCTTTGTCTACTGATGTTACAAGTATCTCCCCGGCCCCGCGCCTAGCTCCTTCAATGGCCCAGGACACGGC